>MHSB01000024.1:0-11681 GCA_001821155.1 Candidatus Taylorbacteria bacterium RIFCSPLOWO2_01_FULL_50_130
CTCTATTCCATCCTTTGCTTCTATGTCCGTTCTGGTCATTACTCGTTTCATATCGTATGTTCCGCCATTACCCTCGCGCGGAGCGCAGGGAGCTCTGACGGGTCATTAGAAAAGGGAGGAATTAAGCCATTCTTCGGCAGGTGCGGAGAGTTACCTGTGCGCGTATTGACAAAATCACGATTTTAACATATACTGCCGTTATAACTGAATCTCAGGGTTTCGTTTTTGAGAATTATTTCTTCTCTAAACGGCAAAGACAGAGTCTTTTCAAACCTTCGAGAACCGGCCGCACTTTTACTTTAATGGTTAGAAGGTTAGAAAGGACATGTATCCACGCCATAATGAAGGACCTGCTTCTACGGGGAGGCATTCTGGAAAGTCGTCGCATCAAGGCGGCGGCCGTTTTGAGCATCGTCGTGCGGGAAGAGGCGTGTTTAGGGGAAATTCGAGAGGGAAAACCTTTGGACAGTTCAACGACGTCTCAAAGTTCGTCAATAAGGCCGTCATCACCGAGCAGGCCGAACATTTTTCTCCTGAACATGAGTTCGCAGATTTCAAGATAGAAGCCAGACTCAAACAAAATATCACTGGCAAGGGTTATAAAATACCGACCCCTATTCAAGACAGGGCAATTCCGCAGGTGCTTCACGGCAGAGATGTCGTCGGTATCGCGAACACCGGTACGGGGAAGACCGCGGCATTCCTCATTCCTCTCATTAATAAAATCCTTTTGAATCCCAAAGAGAATGTTCTCATTGTCGTGCCGACCCGCGAACTTGCCGCTCAGATAGATGAAGAGCTTAAGGCATTCACTCGCGGCATGCGAATCTTTTCCGCGGTGTGCGTCGGTGGCGCAAACATGGGAGCGCAGATACGCGCGCTTCGTTATCAGAATAATTTTATCATCGGCACGCCGGGGCGCCTCAAGGACCTTATCGAGCAAAAATACTTGCATCTTTCAGAGTTCAAGACGGTGGTACTGGACGAAGCTGACCGCATGCTCGATATGGGCTTCATACAGGACATGAAATTTATGATGTCGCTCATGCCAAAAGACCGTCACACACTCTTCTTTTCGGCAACTATGTCGCGTGACGTTGAATCGCTCATCAAAGTATTCTTGCGGGACCCCATCAGTATTTCGGTCAAAACAGGGGATACTCCCAAAAGCGTTGACCAGGATATAGTGAAGACGCGCGGAAGGAATAAAATTGATGTGCTTCACGACCTTTTGTCTGGCGCGGAATTCAAGAAGGTGCTCGTTTTCGGGCGAACCAAGCATGGTGTAGAAAAACTCTCCAAGATTCTCACCGAGAGAGGTTTTAAGGCGGAATCCATTCACGGGAATAAAAATCTGTCGAAGAGGCGTCACGCGCTCACGCTTTTCAAAGATAATCATATTCAAGTACTTGTGGCGACAGATGTGGCCGCGCGAGGACTTGACATCATTGGTGTATCTCATGTTATTAATTATGACCTGCCGGCAACGTATGACGACTACGTGCATCGCATCGGACGAACTGGTCGCGGAAGCAAGAAGGGGAAAGCGCTTACGTTCGTAGAATAAATAGCACGGAACAGGCACGGACTAAGAACGCGGAGCAAGACAAAGTGGTCCTACTATTATGAAAACCAAACACAGAAAAAACGCCATACTGACGCCGTCCCGAAAGACGTTCCAGAATAATCTGGGGAAGTGGGTTGAGAAAAAGACTCGCACCGAGATTCTCGTTTGCTCCTCCTGCGGCGTTAAATATATCAAGACCCGCAAAGATCAAGCGGTATGCATCCGTTGCATCTACGGCGTGTTTCCGCTTGAAGCGCAACACAAATCTTCTTATCGGTAGCGCGCACTGTGATACTATTGAGGAATGAAGACACTGCGTCCGCCGGCTTTCATCTTTGTCGCGGCATTTCTTCTTAATTTTGCTTGGGAATATGCGCATTCCGTGCTGTATCTCTCGTACCGCGGCGGGGAAATAACCAGTCTCATTCTCTTTCGCGCCGCGCTCTTTGACGCGGCAGTCATTACGCTTTTCGCGGCTCCTTTTTTCCTGCAAAAACAGCATTGTGAAAAGCGCTGGCTCTTCGTTGTCGCCCTTTCCGTTTTTGCCGTTTTGCTTGAGAGGTGGGCGCTTGGGAGCAGCCGTTGGGTGTACGCGGACGCGATGCCGATTATCCCAGTTCTTAATGTCGGATTGACGCCTGCGATTCAACTAGGACTCTTGGGGTACATCTCTCAAAAGATTTCTGAACATTTTGAGTCCAAATTGCCTTGACTTCCTCTAAATGCTACATAGGACGAGGGTCGATTACGTAAGCTCTTTTATTTTTTCCGCGATAAGACTGGGAACGCCGTTGCGCGTTGAATAGCGCCCCTTGATGACGATACAACGCTCCGCAGTAAGCAGCGCTTTGGATTCTGCGTATACGCTCGGGAACACGACAACCTCGATTGAAGAAGAAAGATCCGCCACGCGAAGAAACGCCATCATGTCATTCTTTTTCGTGATAATCGGCTTTTGCTCTTCGATAATACCGCCCACAACAATCGTCATTCCATCTTTGAATTCCTCCTTGATTCTTTTTATCGTAAATTCGCGCTTCTCCAGAGTGGCCCTGAATTTATCAAGCGGGTGTCCGGAGATATAGAGACCAAGCAACTCCTTCTCCCAGGCAAGCTTCTCCTCCATGGTCGCCGGCGGCGAGCTTCGGAGCGGAAGCGCGTCGGAAAAAGCGCTTCCCCTCATTTCGGAAAATAAAGAATCCTGATTCGCCGGTTTCTCCGCGCTTCGCTTGTTATGTTCAAGGAGCAGTTCAACATTCGCAAGCATGCTTCCGCGTTCCCCAAGTTCATCAAGCGCTCCCGATTTGATAAGGGCTTCAAGTGATTTTTTGTTCAAGTTTCGATCCGTAACCCGCTCCAGAAAATCCACGAGCGACTTGAACGAACCCCTTTCTTTGCGTTCCTCAATAATCGCGCGCGAGATTCCCTCTCCGAAGTTTTTTATCGTTGTGAGGCCGAACCTGATTCGGTCTTTCTGATTTTCTTCACTTGAATCTTGAATCTTGAATCTTGAATCTTTTGTTTTTACGACAGTAAAACCGTTATAACTTTCATTGATCGACGGCGGCAATACCGGGATCCCAATCCGCGCGCATTCCGCAACCGTTTCGCCGATTTTTTCCACGTCACCCGAGTCCGCTGTGAGCACTGCGGATAAGTAGATTGCGGGGAAGTTCGCCTTCATATACGCAGTCTGGTAAGCAACTTTGCCGTAACTTGCGGCATGGGCTTTATTAAACCCGTACGCCGCAAACGGTTCAATGAGCATCCAAAGCTTCTCCGCTTTCTCTTTTGTCAATCCGTTTGTGATGAATCCGGCAATCAGTTTTTCCTTTTGCGCTTCCATCTCCGCGGGGATTTTCTTGCCCATTGCTTTACGGAGTTTGTCCGCTTCGGACCAGGTGTAGCCCGCGAGTTTGATCGCAATCTGCATCACATCATCCTGATACACGATCACGCCATACGAATCTGCGAGAATCTCTTTAAGTCGCGGGTCAAGGTACTGCACCAGCTTTGGGTTATGCTTGCGCTCTATATACTGCGGGATGGTCTCCATCGGTCCGGGGCGGTAAAGCGCAACCATCGCATTAATATCATGGATGCTCGTCGGGCGCAGTTCTTTTAAGTATCGCGTCAACCCTTGGCCGTTTAACTGGAAGAGCCCGCCGGTAATTCCCGCGGTGAGCATCTTAAATGTCTTTTTATCGTCCACGGGGACATTTTCTATGTCAATCTTTGCGTTTTCAATGCGCGCCGCGAGGGTCACCGCATCCGCGAGAATCGCCAAGTTTTTTATGCCAAGGACGTCAAACTTAAGAAGCCCCACTCCCCCGTACTCGTCGGAGATGGAATACATGTCATATTGGGTAATGAGTTTTCCGCCCTTCGGGTCGCGCTGAAGCGGCGTGTACAGAGTGAGAGGATGCGGCGCGATGACCACTCCCGCGGCGTGAACGCTTAAGTGCCGCGCGCACCCTTCGATTTTCTTTGCAGTATCAATAATCGCTTTCGTATCCGCGTCTTCCTTATAAAGCGCCGCAAGTTCCGGGACAAGTTCCATTGCGCGGGCAAGAGACATTGGGAATCCTTGAGAGCCGAACGGAATGAGTTTGGCGATGCGGTCGCCGACCCCGTACGGAAATCCGAGCGCGCGCGCGATATCGCGTACGCTTCCGCGCGCCATCATTGTTCCAAAAGTGCCAATCTGCGCGACTTTATCTTCCCCATATTTCTTTTTGGCGTACTCAATGACTTCGTCGCGTCGGTTGTCCGCAAAGTCCATGTCAATGTCCGGTGCGGACGGGCGCTCGGGGTTGAGGAATCGCTCAAAGGGGAGCCGGTAGAAAAGAGGGTCCACATTGGTGATGCCGGCAAGGTAGGTAACAAGCGAGCCCGCGACAGAACCGCGAATGGTCGTGAGAATCCCGCGCTCGTGCGCAAAGCGGAGCAAATCCCCGACAACAAGAAAATACGGCGCGTATCCCTTTTTCCCGATGATTGAGAGTTCGTATTCAATGCGAGAGCGCAACGTCTCGGTCTCGGCAATGTACCGGCGCGCGATGCCGGCTTCCGCGAGCGCGCGCAGTTCTTCGTCGGCCGTTTTTCCGTTCTTTGTTTCATACGCCGGGAATATCCATTTTCCGAGCGCGAGTTCCAGATTGCATCTATCTCCTATTCGTTCACTCATCTGGAGCGCCTCAGGCAGGTCCGCGAAGCGGCGCGCCATTTCTTCGGGAGCGGGAAAAGAGAAATCACCTTCATTGGTGGTGTGGCTCCCGGCTTCTCCGTGGGCGCGGACGAGTCGCATTGTTTCGCGCGCCTGTTTGTCTTCCGGCGCAAGATAATAAATCTCCTGCGAAGCAACAAGAGACACTCCGGCTCTTTTTGACAGCGCAATGATTGCATCCATGCGCTCATCATGTCCGGGAATTTCAGAATGCCGGCTTATCTCCAGAAAGAATCCGTCATCCCCGAATTGTTTTTTATACCACGCGATTCGTTCGTCAAGCGCGCGCTCGTCTTTTTGCGCCGCGAGATGTAGAATGTCCGAATTGAACGCGGGCGCAATCGCAATGAGCCCCTCCCCGTATTGTTCCAAAAGCGCGCGGTCAATGCGCGGCCGGTAATAGAATCCTTCCAAGTGTGCCGCAGTCGTGAGTCGGATGAGGTTTCGGTAGCCCGTTTCGTTCTTGACGAGAAGTAACAGGCGGTGCCGGCGGTTGTCCACTTGCGGCTGTTTGTCGCCCCTGCCGCGAAGCGCCAGGTATGCGTGCATTCCGAGAATGGGTTTGACTTTCGCTTTTTTGCACTCTTTATAGAACTCAATGGTGCCGTAGAGATTGCCGTCGTCGGTGAGGGAAAGCGACGGAATTCCGCATTTCTTTGCGTACGCGACAAGGTCGGGTATTTTTGGCAAGGCATTCAGCAAACTATAGTGGCTATGCACATTGAGCGGAGTGAAGCGAGACATGGCGTAAGTATAAAGTAGCTAGTAGCTAGTAGCTAGTAGGGAGATAGGGCAAAAAAGTAAAAGCGCGCAAGAGCAGAATAAAGTAAAGCACAAAACACAGGACACAAAAACCCAGGCAAAACACAGAATTGCAAAGCACAAACAAAAAGATACGGAGCAGCGTTTGAGGAGTTTGCGTTCTGTGGTTTGTTTGGAATTTGGGAATTGTGATTTGGAGATTTTTGCTATATGGCTTATAAGTATATTATCGGCATTGACGAAGTAGGGCGAGGCGCTCTTGCCGGGCCGCTCTGCGTTGGCGCGTGCATGGTGCGATGGAAAAATGCAAAAATCTTCAGCAAAACACTTTCCGGCATCAAAGATTCAAAACAGCTCGCGCCATTGAATCGAGCGGAATGGTTTCGTATTATCACTGAAGCGGGAATTGCAAAAAGATGTGAATGGAGCACGGTTCTTGTACATGAAAAGATAATCGATAGGAATGGCCTCTCGTTTGCTTTGAAAAAGGCGATACGTAAGGTACTTCAGAACTTTCATGTTGGCCCGAAAGTATGTACGGTGCTTCTCGATGGTGGAATTAAGGCCCCGCGCACATTCTTATTTCAACGAACAATCATCAAGGGAGATGAAAAGGTGCCGCTTATCGCCGCGGCGTCCATTGTTGCGAAAGTAAAGCGCGACCTCTACATGATACGTCTCGCGAAGCGGCATCCGGAGTACGGATTTGATTCGCATAAGGGATACGGGACGAGAGCGCATTACGCCGCGCTTCGAGAGCACGGGATTTCAAAAGTACACCGGCGAAGCTTCCTCAAAAGATTCCAAGCACCAAGCGCCAAATTACAAACAAATCCAAAACTCCAAATTCAAACCTCCAGGCAGAAACTTTCTGTCTGAATATTTCTGGTTTTGGATATTGCTTGGGATTTGGAGATTGGAATTTGTGATTTCCGCCACTGTTAGGTGTTGCCTCTCAAGAGGAACTTATGGGACTGTTGCCGAATAGCGTTTTTGTCACTTTTTGTCCAAAATAACCCTTATTTCTGCGTGGCAAAAACGACGATTTTGCCATTCGGCAACAGTCCCCTTATCATTCGATAGCTCGCTTGTTTTTTGTTGTCGATTGGTATATAGTGACCAGTATGGTCGTCCGGATGCGGTCAACCAAATCCCACAGAAACAACCGACGTTCGCATTTCAAACTTGCGCCGCCGTGTTTTTCCGTGTGCGATTCCTGCAAACAGCCGCGACTTTCGCACACGATGTGCTTGCATTGCGGCAAGTATAGGGGGAGGATATTCTTTGACGTGCAAAAGCGAATTGACAAGAAGCAGAAGAAACAGAAGGAGCGTGCGAAGACGGCAGTAGGAAGATAGCTTATTAGCTGTTTAGCTTGTTGGGTGATGGACTAATAAGCTAAGAAGTTAATTAGCTAAAAAGCTAGTTTATGGCTAACCGGCACCTTGCAAGGTCAATCGTACTGCAAACACTGTACGAGTGGGATTTTCGAAAGTTACCAGATGGAAGCACGGTGGATGTTCTTCATCGGAACATCAAAGAGTTTGCCCCCGGCCTTACGGATTCAGATTTTTTACAGGGGCTTCTCTCAAACATTATCTCAAAACGAGAGGACATAGACCGCATCATCGAGAAAGCCGCTCCGGACTGGCCGCTCGAAAAAATCGGAATCGTTGACCGAAATGTGCTGCGCCTCGGTCTCTTTGAACTTCTCTTTGCCGATAAGGAGGAAGTGCCGGCAAAAGTTGCAATCAACGAAGCTATTGAACTCGGGAAGACTTTCGGCGGCGAGAACAGCGGCAAATTCATCAATGGCGTTCTTGGTTCAGTCTACAAAGAGCTTGGCGAACCCGGCAAGGATGCTCCGCCGAGAAAGAAGAAAGGTGATGTTCCGTTTGAAAAAATGCCGGTTAAAAAACTGGGCGGCGCGGTGGTGTACGCAAAAAGCGGGAAAGACATCTACCTCGCGCTGGTGCATGACATTTTTAGGCATTGGACACTATCTAAGGGGCAAATAGGAAATAATCCTAGGATTGCAAATGAAGGCGTTGAGGAGGGTACGGTTCGCAAGATAAAGGAAGAAATCGGAGTTGATGTCGCTATCAGGGCCGACCTCGGAAGCAACGAATACGTTGCCTCCGACCCGGAGGAAGGAAAAATCCGAAAGCAAGTGCATTATTTTCTCGCGGAGTCAAGGTTTGTTCCGCTGAAACTGGAAAAAAAGGGAGGTCTCGATGACGCGAAGTGGTTCAAACTGGCCGATATTTTGGAGCTTAACTTTTACAATGACATTTTGCCGATTGTGACGAAAGCAATTAATTTATTACTTAAGAAGTAAAAAGTAAAGCACAAATTACAAGCACCAAATTACAAACAAATCCTAAATTCAAGACTTCAAACGCAGATTTCTACATTTTGGTTTTGAGTATTTGAATTTCGGTATTGTTTGTGGTTTGAGATTTGTGATTTGGAATTTGCAGACCTTTATGCAAACAGATTTTGGGAGTTTCGAGAAGAAGATCAAGATCACATTCGGGAATAAGGAGCTTTTGCGCACCGCCTTTACACACCGCTCATTTTTGAACGAGAATCGAAAAAGCGGAATGGAGCACAACGAACGCCTTGAATTCTTGGGCGACGCGGTGCTTGAGCTTATCGTCACCGAATATCTCTACGCCAAATATCCGGAGAAGAGCGAGGGCGACCTTACCTCGTATCGCTCCGCGCTCGTAAATGCCGTTACGCTCGCCTCTGTGGCGGAGAGTTTGGGAATGAACGATCATCTGCTCTTGAGTCGGGGGGAGGCAAAAGACATCGGCCGCGCGCGGCAAATCATCCTTGCGAACACAATAGAAGCGTTTATCGGTGCGCTCTACCTTGACCAAGGATATGAACCCGCAAAGGCATTCATATCACGCCATCTTTTCAAGTTGCTTGATACCATCGTTGAAAAGAAAATGTGGCTGGACGCGAAGAGTCATTTTCAAGAAAAGGCGCAGGAGATTGTCGGCATAACTCCCTCGTATGAGACAGTAAGTGAAGTTGGGCCCGACCACGACAAACAATTCACCGTGGCTGTATTTCTCGGAAGAGAACGCGTCGCGAAGGGAGAAGGGAAGTCAAAACAAGAGGCCGAACAGCAGGCGGCAAAAGCGGCGCTCGGAGTCAAGGGGTGGAAATAACCGGATTGTCCTCCTTACGAGCGACCTCATGTCGCAAGACGGAAGGATGCCGGTGACACGCACGGCGAGCGAACAACAAGAAGGCGCCGCCTCTATCACCCCGAAACTCGCCCATCCTGGGCGGGCCAGGTACATATACCGCTCCTGTGAATCACATACCGATTCGACTCTCTAGTCGAAGCGGTATTTTTCATGTTGCGATTTCTCGGAATTTATCGTACCATACTGAAATCAGTTTTGGCCGAGAGGCCTCATTTTTGTTTGCCATTATTTTGCTACTTTCTACCCTCTACCTTTGCTTTTTATGGAAATCAGGAATATAGCAGTCATCGCCCACCTTGGTTTAGAAGCTCTCGGACTCGCCTCACTACGGGGCAGGCGTTGACCATCAAATAACATGGAAATCCGAAACATTGCCATAATTGCTCATGTAGACCACGGAAAAACGACTCTTACCGATGCGCTTCTAAAGCAGACGGGCGTTGGAAAAGAGGGGGCGTCTATGGATTCGAACGCACTCGAACAGGAGCGCGGTATTACGATCTATGCCAAGAATACGTCCATTCCGTATAAGGATGGAAAGATAAACATCGTGGACACGCCGGGACACGCCGATTTCGGCTCCGAAGTGGAGCGCGTGCTTCGCTCCATCGACTCCGTGCTTCTTGTCGTTGACGCGCAGGAGGGTCCTATGCCGCAGACGCGCTTCGTACTGAAAAAGTCTCTTGAAATTGGACTTCGTCCCATCGTCGTGATTAACAAAATTGATAAACCGGCCGCAGACCCTGCACGGGCGCATGAGCAAGTGCTGGAGCTTTTCTTTGAACTGGGCGCGAGCGAAATACAATCAAATTTTCCCGTGGTGTATTCCATTGGAAGGCAGGGAATCGCCAAAAAGGAACTTACTGATATTCCTTCGCCAGCCGGCGGAGACCTCACTCCGCTTCTCGACACAATTCTTGAACATGTCCCTAGCGCCTCTACGACGGAACTTGCGGCAAAACCGCTCCGACTTCAGCCATTCAATCTCGCCTACGACAATTTCCTCGGTCGCATGGCAGTCGCTCGGTTGTATGAGGGAGTAGCCAAACCGGGAGTAGAAGTATTCATACGGAGTCCGAAAGGCGAGATTCGCAAGGGTAAACTTCTCAAGCTTTTTACGTGGAAGGGAATGGAAAAAGTAGAAACGTTGGAGGCAATTGCGGGAGATATCGCGCTCATTGCGGGCCTTACTGATATTGAAATCGGCGAAACGGTTTCCGAAAGTGAAGACGCTACGCCGCTTCCCGTCATTCTGATTGATGAGCCGACCATTGAGCTTATGTTTCTTGTCAACAATTCTCCGTTTGGCGGGCGCGACGGAAAGTACGTTACTTCACGGCAGATTCGCGAGTATCTCTCTCGCGAGCTAGAGGTGAATGTGGGCCTCAAAATAGATTTTTCCTCAACTGAATATCTGAAGGTTCGCGGTCGCGGGGAACTCCATATCGCGATACTGCTTGAAAATATGCGCCGAGCCGGATATGAAATTCAGGTATCACAGCCGCAAGTTATCATTCGCGAAGAAAATGGCGTGAAGACAGAGCCGTTTGAAGAAGTCATCGTTGACATTCCGCAGAAATATCAAGGGGCTGTCATTGAGAAGTTGGGCCGACGAGCTTTTATCGTAAAAGATATCCGTTCACCCGAACGAATTTCCGATAGCGAAATTCGCGCAGGCAAGCATTCCGGCGCGGTGCGTCTTATTTTAGAGGGGCCGACGCGAGGGATATTGGGCTACAGAAGTCAATTTATCATAGACACGAGAGGCGAGGGAATTATGTCCTCGCGCGTCATCGGCTTTAAGCCGCACGCGGGCGAGATTAGCAAACGCGCCGTCGGGTCAATGATATCAATGGCGACGGGAAAGGCGCTTGGCTACGCGCTGTGGGGGTTTCAGGAGCGCGGGGCGCTTTACATCGGTCCCGGCACTCCAGTCTATGAGGGGATGGTCATCGGCAATACCTCAAAAGGGGAGGAGATGACGGTAAATCCGACCAAAGGCAAACAACTCACCAATGTACGCGCTTCCGGAACCGACGAAGCGATTGACCTCGTGCCGCCCTTTGAACTTACCATTGAACGGGGTCTTGAAGTGATGGCCGAAGATGAGTACCTCGAGATAACTCCCAAACACGTTCGCCTGCGCAAAAAATATCTCACGGACATTGATAGAAGTCGCGCGAAGAGGAAAGCATTCGTATAGACGGCGTTCGTAGCGCCGCCAATTCCCCACTTTTCCAGAAAAATGCGGGTTGACACAAAAAACAAAACACCCGGACGGGTGTTTTGTTTGCGCTCAGCGGAACAGAATTATTGTCCGGTTCTAAATGTTCGCGCGGTAGTGAGCTGCACGTTATTAGTGAGGTCGGTCGATTCGCGAACGTAGAAGTACGCGGTGTTTGGGTTCAGGTTCGCGAGTATCACCTCTTGCATGAGATCGAAGGGCAGGGGGTCCGCCACTGTTGCCGCAAAGTCATACACAAACGGATATGTGGTCGAATACAGAATGCGACTTCGAGCGGGCTCATTAGTGAGCCATTGAATAGTTGCGCTGTTCGTTGTCGAACTGAACACTTCTGTCGACATGATTGACGCTTACACGTCGGTTGCCGGCCCCCCGGTGCTCTCGAGCCCGGAAACGCGAATAAGAAGCTCTGAACCGCCTTGGTTCGGAGTCCGTATTCGCTTCCAATTTCAGCGAGCGTTTGTTTGTTGAATACATACAAACAAAACAGCTCCTCTTTTGATGGAGGAGCTGTTTTGTTTGCTTGAAACTTTTTGTGGCATTGTTTGCATTTCCATCTCTGATGACTTTCTTGAAATCCTTTTCTGATACAAGAAACCGACCCGCAGAAGGGGCATTGTTTGCGATTCATGCGTTTGAATGATGATTTAACTTGCG
>MHSB01000024.1:11688-12041 GCA_001821155.1 Candidatus Taylorbacteria bacterium RIFCSPLOWO2_01_FULL_50_130
CGCCATTCTACATATTCGGGTCCTAATTTGCCCTATATACCCTTAAATTTGCATTTCGTAATTCAAAGTGAATTCGTTTGGAAAAATGGGGGGAAATCAGTGGGACGCGCTTCGCGCCTCCCACCTTCTGGCTTTGAAAAAGCCGTTGAGTTCTGTTTTGGTGCTCAATTCTAAACTTTGCACGAACCCATTTTGAACGAAACGACTGAACCGCCCCGCCGCCGCTCGCTAACGCTCGCCACACCAAAGAAAAGTTTTGTTCGCATTTTTGATTTTGCGCGCGCCGGATTTTTTCTTCTAAAAGGAAAACAAAACTTTTCTTTGGTGTTCTGCTCTGAACGAGCAGGCGGCGG
>MHSB01000024.1:12067-12244 GCA_001821155.1 Candidatus Taylorbacteria bacterium RIFCSPLOWO2_01_FULL_50_130
GGATTTTTTGGCGGGCTTATTATTTCTTACCGGTTATTCTCTCTTTGATATACTCTAAATCTTTACCTAATTCAACCTTGAAAATATCAAGCGATCTCCCAATAATACCAACATCAGAAGAAAGTCGATCAACTTTTTGATCAATCTTATCAACCCTCTTTTCTACTCCCACAACTT
>MHSB01000024.1:12281-13478 GCA_001821155.1 Candidatus Taylorbacteria bacterium RIFCSPLOWO2_01_FULL_50_130
GGCCCCGCCAATCATCAGAACAATCACTCCACCAACTATTGTAATAGTCAAATTGCTATTAAAAAAGTCTTTGGCGCGTAATCCAATAGATTTTCCTTGAGGTTTTTCTTGTTGCGAAACTTCTCGTTCAAAAGTTGAAGCGTCCGTTTTTGTAGGATTTTCTGGATCCTCCTCGGTTTTATCAAGTTTAAAACGCTGGCTTAAAAAATTTCTATAAGCCTCTTTTTCAAGTGGATTTTTCCCCGCATGGGATTTTCGATCAATTTTTTGCATTTTTAACTTCCACACTTTTTAACCAATCGTAATAATTCTTTTGGAGAAATGCTTTCGCATCAAAAAGAATTTTGTCAACAAAACACTCTCTCAAATCTTCGATCGGCGGGGTATAGTAGTATTGATAATCAAGCTCTGCTAGCACAGCGCCCTCTAATTCTATTAGGTTGTAAATAGTATTTTTGTAGTCATTCACACCCTTGCGATAGAGTGCTTCAGTTGCCGGTGATTTTTTTGAGAATGAAATATTTACATTGTCAACGCTGTCAATCTTGTTTTTTGTAAGAACCCTTACGGCTTCATCAATGCTTTTATCGCAGTCAATCTTATGCGCAAAAATAACCCCAACCCTGCGAATATTCTTCAAATCATAATTCTTGAAAAGAATATCTTTGAAATAATTTAGGACATCATTGGAGAGAAAGTTAAAGCGATCCTCAAAATTATTCTTCACCTCTAACCCCAATATCAGGTCATCTGTATTGATCCGTAGATATTCTGTCGTCTCGTCGTTTACAAGAATTTTTTCCCTACGCATTTCTTGTATCCGAGGAAAGAATTTAGTTCCGAAAGGAGTTTTGCTACTGTATAAAATGTCATCAATAATCTCTCCGGAAATTTCTGGAATGCGAAAAGATCGATTGAATCTTATACCGAAGGTTATTCCAATGATTTTTTGCTCAAGATTGTCCATAATTGTATTTAATAAAGTTACCTTGTTTTTGGCACAGGAAGTCCCAATTTTTGTAGTGGTAAATAGTTGAAGTAATACTGACAGCCAACCGCCATTACATAATCAAGCGTGTCTTTATACTGGTGCTTTTTGAACCAATCATTAAGTAGACCCGCTGATTAAAGACTCATGCGACCTCGTAAGCCCCCAATCCACAGAAAGGGATTAGATTTTTGCGAAGTTGCACAAAC
>MHSB01000025.1:0-9231 GCA_001821155.1 Candidatus Taylorbacteria bacterium RIFCSPLOWO2_01_FULL_50_130
GCAAGTTTTTTTGCGTCCGCGAGATGCTCTTTCGTGAAATTGGAAACGCCGATGTGCTTTACCAGTCCCTTTTCCGCCAGCGTATCGAGCGCTTCCACGGCCTCTTCCAGAGGACATTTTTTGCTAAACTCATGCAAGAGATAGAGGTCAAGATAGTCGGTGCCGAGGCGTTTCAGACTTTTCTTGCAAGATTCTAAAATACCATCGCAGGTGTGATTCTCTTTTGAGACCTTTGACGTAATGAAAAGTTTCCTCCTGTTAATTCCCTGTATCGCCTCTCCGACAAGCTCTTCGGTGTGTCCCTGCCCATACGCCTCGGCAGTATCAATGTGCACAACACCCATCTCGAGTGCCGCCTTTATGGCCGTTACCTCCGCCGCGTCGTTGCTCGCATCGGGCGCATCTTTCCCCCCCATCTGCAGGGTGCCAAGTCCAAGCTCCGGCAATCCAAATCCGCTTTTCAGTCTCTTCATCGGAATCTCCATGTCGTCATTGTAGCATTTTCCACATCCTTCATACATCCGAAGCAAGCACTATGTACGGCTAACAATATGAATTTAGCAAAATCTTGACGGCCGTCATAATTTTGCTAAATCGCATTACGATTACATTGACTTCTTACGAGAACGAGAATTTACTAACTGTGATGAATACAACCATAGTTCCTTCACGTCGGGAGTTCTTCCCCAGAAGCTCCGATCGACCCAATCTCCACGGTTCGGACAAAGTCCGAACCGTACCCCGCACCGCGAGACTTCGGGAGAATGTTTATCCTCCTACACAGCCCGGTGGCGTCGCGGCAGGAAGTCAGCGCGAGAAAATCCCGCGCCGGCGATAGGCGGAATCAAGTGGTGCTCCGCGCGAAGCCAGAGCTTCGCGCGCTCTTTTTTTAGCACGGAAGCCACGCTCGTGGTTTCCGTGCTAAATCTAATGCGCGAAACGGAGAGAGGAGCCAAGACGGGAACGAGATAGCTTGACCATTACCGCGAAAGTCGGTAGTTTGTCAGAGGATAAACCGCAAACATTATATTTTAGTCCTACGTCAAAAGCGTTGGCGTAAGCTAAAAAGAAAGGAAAGATTGTGGATACCAGGTCTTTGATACTTGATGCTCTGAAACGGCGCGTATCGCTCTTTAACACGTGGCCAACGCCGGAGGTTGTGCGAATCGGCGGAGATGAAGGCGAGCTTGGCAATTTAGACATCAGCGGCAATATAAACGCTGAATTTCATCGCCTCCCCGTCATTACGGGGAATGGCGGCAAAATCTACAAAGACATGGGACATGTGGAATTTTGCACCCCCGAAACGTCCAACCCGGTGGCGCGTACCGCCTACATTGAGGCCATGAGGCGGTACTGTTTCAGAGAAAGGTACGCGCACAAGCTATATTACCACTGTGTTGACGGAGACAACAACACTTTCGGAGGGTCACATGAAAATTGGTTTACGCGCGCTTGTAGGAAAGATTGGCAGAAACTGATTCCGTTTCTCATTGCACGCACCCTCATTGCCGGTTCGGGAAATTGGACAAAGCGAAACGGAATGCCAACATACGAGATTAGCCAGCGCGCGCGGTTCATTGTAACGGATGTAAGTGAGGAGACAACGTGTAATCGCGGGATTATCAATACTCGCCCAGAGTCGTCTTCAAAAGTTGGGGGGTGGAACCGAATGCATGTTATTTACAGCGAACCTACGATGTGCGAGGTGGCGACTTTTCTGAAGATTGGCCTTATGTCGCTCGTCGTCGAATTGATGGAGATAGATGCCCTGCCATCAATCAAATACGACCGCGAGAAAGCTGTGTCGGACATTCATCGTATTTCTCTAAGAATGAGCAGATGGTTTCTTAATGGCGTGACCGAAGGACCAAAGGGAGCTGTTGAACTCTTGGGGTGCTATGTTGCGCGGGCAAGAGAACTCTTTTTTGGACGGGACGAGGCGACGAACGCGGTTATCCTCATAGCCGAGGATACTTTAGAAAAACTCGCCTCGAACATAAGGATGTTGCTCTTCGGCAGACTTGATTGGGTCACGAAATATGAAGTCTTGCGACTTGTGCTTGAGGAGTTTCCTGACCCCATCAAGGATGAGTTTGAGTGGTTAAGAAGTCAGGACATAGAGTGGCACAACTTAAATCAAGCCGAGGGCCTTTATTACGGACTTCGCCAAACCGGACAGGTCGAGAGAATTGTTTCAGACGAGCTTATCGCGGAAGCGATGGAGGAGCCGCCGGCCGATACGCGGGCATTTGTGCGCGGAAAAACGCAACAACTGCTCAAAAAGGAGGGGCGAGGACGCGAATTGCGTAACCCCGCGTGGAAGGAAATTTCGGTGGTTGATGCCAAGATGAATCGTTCTGACGAAAAACTGGGAACAAAAGAATCACCGCGCGTCTATTGGAAAGAGCCGATTCCTAATCCATTTGAATCCGGAAGGGAACTCCTGGAGCGAATCAAAGCTAGGATTGAAAAGGGAGAATAATCTTGCTTGTCACAAACCCGAAAGGTCAGACTTTTCGGGTTTTGTCTTTTGCAAAAACGGGGATTTCCTGCTGATACTGCCTCCTTCTCATTCAAACTCATTCAGACTATTTCATAGTTCATTTCGTCCGCGAATACAAACCAATAAGTTCTCCTTTTGCAAGGATGTGTCCTTGCATGATTGACTCAAGTTCTGTTTTCGTCGAGCCCTCTTTGAGCGAGAGCTTTGTATCGAGTGCGTACGCGCTCCACACATAGCGATGTGCCCCCGACGGCGGACACGGTCCCATGTAGACAAGATTCCCTCCCGTCCCTTTTCCCGCGACACCTTCCGGCTCTTCCCCCTCCTCTATATTCATAATTCCTAATTCATTATTCATCTTCATATTGAACTTTACCCAGTGCGTCCAGCCGCCCTCTCGTGGCGCATTAGGGTCGTGCATGATGAGCGCAAGAGACTTCATGCCCTGTGGCACTCCAGAGATTTCAAGCGGAGGAGACATATCTTCTCCGTCGCAGGTAAATTTTTCAGGAATCATCCCGTTGTGCTGGAATGCGCTACTTGTAACTTTAATTTCTTGCATAGTTGCTTCAATAGATTGCACCGCTACATCTTTCTTATCTCTTTGCCAAATCAAAATGACAACCGCCAACGCCAGTACCAAGATTATAATTCCAACAACCGGGGTTCTCATAGACTTATCCTTATTCTCTCCCCGACTTTTTGTCGCGGTAATAGCGGGATGGCGGAAGAAAATCATTTCTTTTTGCCGGCGGGTTTCTTTTTGGCCTTGGACGTCTTCTTTTCCGCGGTGGGAGTGCTTCCGGCGTCAATAATGGTGTCGTGCAGAGTTTGGGAGTTTGTGTGCGCAGCTTTAGGAGTAGCATGCGCCGTAGTTCCCAAAATGTTAATGAGCTTGTCGAGCTTGGAAATCACCGTTGCGAGTTGAATTTTCAGGTCATCAAGACGCTTGTCCTCTCCGCTTCCCTGCTGTGGCGCTCCTCTGAACGGACGCGGAGTAAAATTTTGTCGAGAGGCGCCGTCCCTCTTCTGAAAATTGGAGGGCGCACGGTCGCCGCGGTCTTGCGGCCCCATTGCCTGAAAACAGTCTTTACAGTAGACGGGTCGGTCGCCGCTTGGACGAAACGGAACCTCGCATGGTCTGCCGCACTCGGCGCAAGTCGCTTTGAACATCTCTCGTTCGCCACGGTCGCCACCTCTGAAGTTTGGCCTGTCGCCGCCAAAACTCTGCTTCCCGCCTGAACTCCGATAGGCGTCGCCTCCCCTCTGTTTGTTGCCGCCAAATTTCTTAAAATCCCCCATGTTTGTATGAAGTTACTAGTAGTGAAAGCACAGTCTACACTAAAAGAGATGAAATATGAAATATGCACCTTCCTTAGCATAACTTTGAAAAGTGTGAGGGTTTACGTTGTCTATAACTTACCGACAACAAAGACCGTCGAGTATTCGGCGAAATTTATTTTACAACGAGGAGTTTCTCTATTTATTTTTTACGAGTGTAATAATTAGATTCTCTATGCCGTTTCTTATCCTCTCTTTAAATTTCTGGGGTAGACCAGAACTTGCCCAATTCCAATTCGGATTCGAACTTTCTAAATCGGTTTTATATTTTCTCCATAATTCGTCAAAATTTGCTCTTATCTGTTGCAAAAGGTCTGGACTCAATCCCATTGGTGCTAGAGTAGAAACTGCATTATTTGTACACTCGAACGGTTGCGAACCTTCCCAAGCCGTTTGTTCATCTTTATCGTAGCGTATGCAGAAATAATTTTTTAAAGCAAGCCGATAACTGTACTCGTCGATATAGCCAAATAATTTATTAACGCTTAAAGTCGTCAATGTCGCAGACAAAGAAGTTACGCCGAAATTGGCGAGATAGGACGCTTTTGTTGCTTCAAAGCCAAGATTGCTGGCCAGACTTAGCGCAATAAGTGATTTAAGCACATCACTAGCAATTCCTTTAAGCAGCAACACTTCTAAAGAGATATCCGTATACAGTTTAAGAAGCGCCTTGGTCGGGTATGGGTAGGGGCCTTTTATGAATGCGCCGTTAGTAATTCTTTCTTCGCGCATGACTTTTAATATATATTCTTTGTATGTTAGCCCAGACCCGTCATCGGCAATTTCCTTGTTTAACGCCTTTATTAAGCACATTTTTTGCTTAAAGCTTGAGCTTGCGCCACCGCACTTAGTGCCCGTTAGCCAGTCAAATGGTTTATCGTTATCTGGACCATTGTTTCCATCCCGATCTCTTATCCATTCGTCTATTTCTTCCGCAATTTCATCTTGATCGCATATCCAGTCTATTTTGAGAAAGCAGAGAGCCGCCCCAATATGCGCCAAGGCGATACTTTCGGGAGATGGGTTTACATATATTTCTTGCTCGTTCTGCCCCACCCCCTTATTGTTATCAATAATCAAGAGCTTAACAGCATACCTGCCCTCGTCTAAAAATTTATGATCTATGATTGGAGATTCGGTGAAAACTGCATCGTTATTGCCGAAATCCCATATATAGACCGTAATCGATCCGTCTGCGTCTGGATCAATAGAGGATGCGGCATTAAAAGTTACTGCTTCACCAGCTTTCGGGTTTTGCGGAGTAAAAGTAAATGAAGCAATCGGCGGTTGATTTTCTTTTACATCAAATCTTTGTTCTTTGCCGTCAACTATGCCATCAAGTATAGTACCGATCTCTCCATCCGACGCTTGAAGACGATAGCGGTATATGCCTGTCGGAAACGATTTTGTCAGCGAGTATTGTTCTCCGTTGGCGTAGTTCCCGTCGTGCAATTCCGCGTTTGCGAACGAATCCAAAACCATTGCGTCGCTGGATACCTCTACCGCTGGCTCATTAGATATATTGCCATCATAAACAACAGTGCGTATGTCGGCCGGTGGGTTATTATCCGTGTCGGTATAGACGATCTTGAACGCAAAGGATGTTTCAGTATCGCCCTCATCGGGATTTATTCCGTCGTCAATATATCCGGGTTCTGGAGAATAAGAAAGAGTTGGCGGCTGATTTTGAGATATAAATTCTAAAGAAAAGTATGCATCTTTGATAATGGGGTCTTGTTCCCAACTAATGATAGTGAAGCCCTGATATAAATCGCCGTACGGATAAGAGGTATCGTCTGTTGAACCAAGCAATTTGACGCCATCATAATTAGCAGGAAACCTAAGCCAGTAACATTTATCGGGACTCGTCGTAAAAGCAGGAAAATCAAAAATGTACTCTTCGAAACTTTCTCCGTTTCTTGCTGGCGTAAAAACTCCGATTTTGTCATTGCCGCCATGTATGCGCGTTTCGCAGGAAAGCGACTCATAAAGATGGAACTCCATATTGGTTGAGTTTATCGTATTCGCCTTAAATCTGGCGCGATTAAAAGTGCCCTGAAACTGAGACGGTTCGGAGGACAATAACTGCCGCCAATCGGTATGACGGATCTCTGATGTAGCGTTAATATCCGGCTGGCTTACCACAACAGTGGCATACGCCCGCGAGGAACCAAAGAGAACGCCACTGGCAAGGATTATCGAAATTACCGATGCCCCTAATAGCCTTTTCATTAAATCAAAGATAGCATAACCAAAAGTTAAAATAAAATATGGAGTATGAAATACCGAAGAAAAGGATTTACGACTTAAGAAAAAGACGGGCGAGACGGAGTTCATCAAATGAATACGAATCATCGAGAAGAGAGCGAACGGGAGACAGCTTAATGAAACCAGAAGGGCCGCGAAGTGCGTCATGCTCCCCTCTCATGGCTTCCGTACTGATTTTCTTGAAAGCTTTTTCTATTTTAGCGAAACGGTCAGGGTCGGGCGAGAGATGCATAAGGTCGCGCGCCGGAACAAGCTCTCCCTTCCCGGTAAGCTCTTCCAAATGATGCAAAATCGTACCGACGGTCCGCGCGCGCTTTTTTGCGATGTCTGGAAGCGACAATTTCTTAAGAATGAGCTCTTTAGTGAGCGAAAGAGTGCCGTCTCCTCTCTTTTTCGCGCGCGCCGGTTTACTCATCCCGGGTTTACCCGCAAAACCATTGCCTGACAAGATTCTATCGGGCGAGCCCCCGATCGCGCGTATGAAGTTATCGTGCAGCGCTGAAATTTCGGACTGCTCCATCTTTTGGAATCGCTGCCGCGCCGCGTCGGAGTTCTGGCGAAAGTATTCATCCTTGGCGCGAATATCGGGATGCACTTCAAGCGCGCGGGCGTTCAGGCCGGCAAGCGAGAGACCCTTTAGCGTGCGGAGGCGCGACAGGGCGACGTACCCCTGCCCGTATTCAAATACGCTTGAGAGATCCATATGCGCGGCAGCGAGTGACATTCCTTGGCTCTTATGCACGGTGATCGCCCATGCGAGACGGAGCGGCACCTGTATGATGCGCGCGAGGATTTTTCCGCCATCTTGCATATGCCACTCCATTGGTTCGGCGCATATGCGGCGACCGGAATCCATTTCTACTATCGGCGTCCCGCCTTCCTTCGCGAATCCCGCAACCACTCCGGTCGTGCCATTTACGAATCGCCCCGCGATGTCGTTTTTGGTAAAGATGACCCGCGCTCCTTCTTTGAGAGACAGCGTTTCCGGCGAAAGACATCCGCGCCGCAGTAGGGAGAGGAGATGGTCGGGGCCTTTTCCCGTCATGGTAAACACATTCGGCTTCCCGGAGAGTCTTAAAAGTTCTTCGTTGTTGATGCGGTCAACGTCCGCGTTATGCGGATACAGCTGGGTAATGCCTTTCTCGGCGCTTTTCCGGTAGCGGGTGCGAAGAAGCGCCTTGTGCCGTTCAGCAACGACGCCTTTTCTTACTGAATTGAGCAGTTCAAGAAAAGCGGGGTCTTCCTGCCGATGCTGTTCCGCAATGTAGCAAACGAGCGGGCTTGCCTGCCGCCATGCCGAAGAGACAAACGCGAAATCGGAGCTGTCTCTGGAGTCAGAAAAGCGCGGCGAGTAAAACAATTCCTTTGCTCTCTGTTCTCCGCCGTGTTCTGCTCGAGCCACGGGGGGGAGCTGAAAGAAATCCCCGACAAAAACTACCTGCAGTCCGCCGAACGGATCTCGGCTTTTTCGCACTTCGCGGCATACCGCCTCCGCCATGGAAAGCGTTTGCGCCGAGAGCATGGAGACTTCATCAATGACAAGTATCTTCGCGTCGGCAATCCGAGATGCCGCCTTCCGGTTCGCCGCAATCGCATCAAGGTCATACGGCGTAAGCTGCCGGCGGGCTCCTATCCCGCACCACGAGTGGATTGTTTGTCCCCCGATATGCGTCGCGGCAATGCCGGTGGAAGCGGTCAGTGCCGGCTCTATACAACAGGAGTGCAGGTACGCAACATAACGACTTACGGTATGCGTCTTGCCGCTTCCCGGCTCGCCGGTAAGAAATACATTCGCGCCGGTTTTAAGAATAGTAAGCGCCTCTTCTTGCGTCATAGCCACCTAGTATACAACATGCCAATCATACGCCACGCCAGTGACGCATAAGTGTAAAGTTTAAGAACGACGCCGCAGGGCGTTAAACCCTGTGGGTCGCCAGCGGCTCACGAACACTCCGTGCAATTTAACCCTGCGCAGAAGCGCAGGATGTCGAAGTTCGATGGTTGTTGAGAGATTAGCGGTCATAAGAACTTTTATCTATTGCAGTGTTTTGCAAAACATTAGTATAGACCCGCCGTAGAGAATGAACAGGTTCAGCGGGAAAAGAAAATAGATTGGCATACATGAGATATATCTCTAGATACGAGCGTTAAAAGAGGGCGAAGAACGCCATCGGGTCTATGGAAACACCGCCGACGCGTATAGAAAGATGCAGGTGCGGCCCAAGCGCGTAACCGCTCTCCCCGGAGAGTCCGATGAGCTGCCCTCGCGCAATTCTCTCCCCTTCTTTGACCTTGATCTCCGAGAGGTGCATGGAAAAACTCACTACGCGCCCGCCGTGGTCTATCGCAACAGTTTTCCCGTAGATAACAAACTCTCGAGCTAAACGAACGAACCCATTGTTAATCGCAAACACAGGAGTGCCGGTCGCGGCGCGAAAATCTGTGCCCTTGTGCGCGATTGAGTACGAGCCGGTGCTTCGCGAATATCCGTATGGGTCAACCACGGCCGTGTTTTTGAGGGGAAGTGCGAAGCTGCTCCCCCACCAGGGCGGAAGGGTAGTTCGTACGCGCGAGAGAGCGGTATTGTCCTGCCACAATAAAGCGACAAGATTTTTTTGCGCTACTTTTGTATTTCCCCCAAGTTTTTCCGGAATGCCAAGCGGAGTGGAAATCTTTTCTCGCGGGACAATAGTAATAGTTTTCTGAAGTTTGTCTCCGTTCCTAAACTGCGCAGCGAGCGTATATGCTCCCATCCGATGCACAAGGTCAATTCCGATAAGCGCCGTCGGTTTCCCTTGAAAAAGAAAAAGCCCGACTGATTTTCCGAAAAAGGTGAGCGATTTGATATCCGGAATATCGGCGTCTGCTACCACCACCATGAGCGGGTCCCCCTGCATAACACGCTTCGGGGCAACACGAAAGGAGACTGCGCAAGCCGCGGCCGGGAAACTAATCGCGGCAGAAAGTATGAAGAGTAGCGCCCACATGCGTCGGAGTAAGAAAGACAATTGAGGTTGGATGCCGGGCTAGGAATTGAACCTACTGATGTTCACACATCTCCTTAGCGCATTTGCTCCATCCGCGCTATCATGGGAGCATGAAAACACATCATCATC
>MHSB01000025.1:9262-9661 GCA_001821155.1 Candidatus Taylorbacteria bacterium RIFCSPLOWO2_01_FULL_50_130
CTTGGGTAGAGTGGACCTTCACCCTGATGGTTAATTGCGGATTTCAATGCAGAATGGAACAACTTTACGAGTTTGTTTGTATTGCTACCGTCAGGTGCCCAAAAGAAATCCCGCCTTAAAGTATTTAGATTGCGCTCGTACTTTCTCATATAATTTTTATGAAATTTCTTTTCCCCCTTTGCAAAACGGAACCACGAGGCACCACATAATCTTCTTTTTCTATTATTTCTCCGTTAATTTTCACTCCCTTCTGTCTCAAAACTCTCCTTGCGTCAGATTTTGAGGCCGCAAGCTTACTCTCAACTAAAACAGAGACTATATTAGACCCGCTGATTAAAGCTTAACACTGTTGTATAATGAGGGCATGAACATCTTAAAACTCAAACAACGTCCAAAGAC
>MHSB01000026.1 GCA_001821155.1 Candidatus Taylorbacteria bacterium RIFCSPLOWO2_01_FULL_50_130
TGCATAATTTGCCCCTCGGAGAGAAAATGGGCGTTTGAAGCTCATTTACTTGGGAAGAGGCGATCATTTGATGCTCATTATGAATGGGAGGAGACTTCAAGATTCGATATTTCTTTAATTATGCTATGATGCCGCTATGCCACAACCCCCTCTCTCTCACGTGAGCATTTCCACCGGCACGATAGTACGGGCAGCCCTCGTTGTCTTGTGTTTCGCCTTGCTGTATTATCTCCGCGACCTTTTGTTGGTAGTGCTTACCGCCGTTGTCATCGCTTCATCCATAGAACCGCTGACCGTTTTTCTTAAGCGGTTTCACATTCCTCGCGTCATCTCGGTTCTCTTTACATACGCGCTGTTATCGCTCCTCTTTATAGGCGTATTTTATTTCTTTGTCCCGTTTCTTCTTTCTGACACTGCGAATTTTCTGCGGGCAGTGCCGGAACTCCTTGAGAGCGTCCCGACGCGCGTATATCTTGAACCCGAAGCCGTCATACAGGGGGCTGATCTCGCGCAGACGCTTTCTCAAGGCATCAGTGCGACTGCGGAGCCGTCATCCCTCACCGCGGTGTTCACGGACCTAAGCCAGATACTCGGGAGTTTCGCAAGCGGATTCTGGGACAACGTCTCGGTCGTGTTCGGCGGTATCGTGCAGTTTATTCTCATCGTCGTGCTTTCATTTTATCTCGCGGTTCAGGACGACGGCATCGCGGCGTTCCTTCGAATCGTGGCGCCGGAGAAACATGAATCGTATGTTATCGGACTCTGGAAACGGACACAGCGCAAGATAGGGTTCTGGATTCAGGGGCAAATCTTGCTCGCCGTACTCGTCGGCATGCTGGTGTACTTGGGTCTCACGATTGTTGGTCTTAAAAACGCCATTTTCTTCGGCGCGCTTGCCGCTCTCTTTGAGACTATCCCGCTTTTCGGGCCGATTCTTTCCGCGATTCCCGCGATTGCCATAGCATACGGCGCGAGCGGTCTTTCCCTCGCCCTTGTGGTGGCCGGGGTATATCTCATCATCCAGCAGTTTGAGAATCATCTTATTTATCCGATGGTGGTGAAGAAAATTATCGGTGTTCCTCCAATGACCGTTATATTGGCCCTTATTGTTGGCGCGCAACTCGGGGGATTTCTGGGGATTATGGTTTCCGTACCGATAGCCGCCCTGCTTATGGAGTATCTGGACGATGTGCAGAAGTCAAAGTTAAAAGCTTGACAACAGTGGATTCGGATACCCTAAAAATCTATATGAAAATTTGGAAATCTTGGCCGTATTGGATGAGGGGAGGTCACAAGGCATGAATTATGAAGTTTGAATTAGGAAGTACGGATTAGTGTTTCGAGTGGTTTTGCGTGATTCATACTTCATACTTCTTAATTCCTGATTCATGTTTTAGGCTCTACGGCAAAATCAAAAACCGCAAACGGTTTCTTCGTTTGAAAATTGAATTATTGAAAATTTATTGTTTGTCCCGTGGCGAGTCCCCGAGCTTTACGGGAGGAATTGTAAAATTGAAGATTAATATGCTTTCTCATCTAAACGCTTAACGCTACACGCTGTACGTTATGTCTAAACCTTTCTACATCACGACCACACTGCCCTATGTCAACGCCGCTCCGCATATTGGCTTTGCATTTGAATTGGTGTCGGCGGACATCATCGCACGGCATAAAAGACTCGCGGGATATGAAGTATTTTTCAATACCGGCACTGACGAACACGGAGTAAAAGTATTCCGCAAGGCCAAGGAGGAGGGGAAAGACCCACAGACGTATGTTGACGAGTATGCGAAGAAGTATCGCGCGCTTCTCTCCGCACTCGGCATTTCTCCCAGTGTTCATTTTATCCGCACCACTGATGCGGCGCACAAAAAGGCGGCGCAGGAATTGTGGAAACGTTCTTTTAACGCGGGCGATATCTATAAAAAAAAGTACAGGATAAAATATTGCGTGGGATGCGAACTTGAAAAGACAGAATCAGAACTTGAGAACGGCCATTGTCAGGTTCATCCGCACCTGGACATTGAGATTATTGAAGAAGAAAATTATTTTTTTCGCCTCTCCGCATATCAAGAGCGACTACTTGCGTTCTATGAGGAGCACAATGATTTTGTCGTCCCTCCCTTTCGGCTGAATGAAATGAGGTCTTTGATTCGCGGGAAGGGATTGGAGGATTTCAGCATCTCTCGCCTCAAAGCGAAAATGCCGTGGGGCGTGCCGGTTCCCGGGGACAGCGAACAAGTATTCTATGTCTGGTTTGACGCTCTGGTGAGTTATATCTCCGCGCTCGGTTGGCCAGATGATGAAGCGAGTTTCAGAAAATGGTGGATTGAGACGGGAGGAGTCGTGCAGTTTGCGGGCAAAGACCAGATTCGTCAGCAGGCGGTGATGTGGCAGGCGATGCTTATGTCTGCAAGTCTTCCGCCGTCAAAACAGATTGTCATTCATGGTTTTATCCAAAGCGGCGGAGAGAAAATGAGCAAATCACTCGGCAATGTGATTGACCCGTTTGCGCTGGTGAAAGAGTACGGCACGGACGCGGTTCGTTTTTATCTCGCGCGGCACGTTGCTTCGTTTGAGGATTCTGATTTTACGCTGGAAAAATTTAAGGAGGCCTACAACGCCGATTTGGCGAACGGCATTGGTAATCTGGTGGCTCGAATATTACAGATGTCGAACCAATATGTGAGTAACCCCATTAAATTTCCCGATACATTTTATAACTCTGATAATTTATCAGGAGAAGGAAAAGCGGTTTTAACGCACTTGCATAAATTTGAACTTAACAATGCCGTGTTTGTTTTGTGGAACTGGATGCAACATCTAGATATCTTGATTCAAGACGGGAAACCTTTTGAAGTTGCAAAAACCAATAAAATTGCTGCGGAAAAACAGTTAATCTACTTACTTCAACAACTTGCAGAAATTACAGTGTTGCTCGAGCCGTTTATGCCCGAAACGAGTAGAAGAATTAAAACCGCAATAAAGGCGAATAAAAAGCCTGAAAATCTTTTCCCCCGGAAAGAATAGCTCCCACGTTACTAAACACTAAACGCCGTACGCTATGCGCTTCTCTCACATAGACACTCACTCCCACCCGAACTTCGCGACGTTCAGCGCCGATAGAGAGGAGGTAATAAAACGCGCGCTAGAAGCGGGGGTGTGTATGAATATTGTCGGGACGCAAAAGGATACCTCCAAGGCGGCGATTTTACTTGCAGAGAAATACGAAGGAACGTACGCAACTGTCGGCCTTCATCCTATTCATACCTCAAAGTCATTTCACGACATGCAAGAATTGGGGAAAGGAGGACAAGAATTTACCTCGCGGGGCGAAGCGTTTGATTATGAGTACTACAAAAAGTTAGCGAGCCACAGAAAGGTGGTGGCGATAGGGGAGTGCGGATTGGACTACTATAGAAGTAAGAATTATGAGTTAGGAATTATGAATGTGGAGCGAGAAAAACAGGAAGAGACGTTCAGAAAACACATTGAACTGGCGATTGAAATGAAGAAGCCGCTGATGTTGCATCTTCGAAATGGCACTAGCCGTTCAGCATACAAAGACGCTTTCTCTATTCTTAATTCATACTTCATACTTCATAATTCATGGCCACGCGGCAATCTCCACTTTTTCGCCGGCACGATTGATGAAGCCAAGCCGTTTCTCGACGCCGGTTTCTTTTTTTCCTTCACGGGCGTGATTACCTTTGCAAGAAGTTACGATGAAATCATTCGTTACCTGCCGCTTGACCGGATTCTGTCGGAGACCGACTGTCCGTATGTCGCTCCGGTACCCTATAGAGGAAAGCGAAACGAACCGCTCTATGTTCGTGAGGTTGTAGGGGAAATTTCTCGCATCCGACATGAAAATGGAGAGGCGGTGCAAGAACGCCTTCTCAAAAATGCGCGAGAATTCTTCAAGATTTCTATGATATAAAGTTTCTTGCTCCGAGCACAACCGTCGAATAATATACAAAAAAGGTCTGATTCGCCGCGGCAAATCAGATTCGCTTTCGAATGTGTC
Organism: Candidatus Taylorbacteria bacterium RIFCSPLOWO2_01_FULL_50_130; assembly: GCA_001821155.1. GTDB lineage: Bacteria > Patescibacteriota > Minisyncoccia > Phycocordibacterales > UBA10002 > UBA10002. The sequence goes on from MHSB01000026.1 coordinate 4,028, forward strand.
TGGCCTTCTACGCATATGTCAAGACTATGGCCGGCCACATTCGATTTGTTGGACTTTTGTAGAACGTCATGCTACCCTTTTGGGACTTCGCTCGAAGCCAACCTACATATGCGGCTGGGAGAGAGCGTGCTTTGGTAGTTTATGGCGACGATTGGTCAATTCGTCCCCGCGAGCTATCTATACAGCCATAAAGCACTCATATGACAAACCATGCAAAAACAGACGGCGTTGTTTCGGATACCGCCGTTCAGTCCGTTGCGATGACGGAGGAACGCGACAATACGGCGAATACTTCTGTGCTCGTCGGGTCTTTGGATGGAACAGACGGGGCAGAACCCCGTATTTATGAGCTTGGATATCTTATCGTCCCGGCCGTTTCGGAAGGGAATCTGCCGCGGGAAGTTGCGACGATAAAAGACACTCTTGATGCGGAGAAGGTCGCGGTAATTTCCGAGGAGTTTCCCAAGTGGAGAGCGCTTGCATATCCGATGCGTAAGCGAACAAGCGCCGGCTACGCCACGCATGAGAGCGGATACTTTGGTTGGGTGAAATTTGAAGCTTCCGCGCAAAGCGCGGCGCGCATCGAGCATGAGTGTAAACAGAACCCGCAGATCCTGCGCTACCTTTTCATCAAAACCGTGCGGGAACACACGCTCACCGGAGGCCGGCCGCGGATAGAGCGCCGCGAGAAAAGGGGTCCGCCGCACGTCGCGCAAACAAGCACGCCTGTTTCCGAGATAGAGCTTGATAAATCAATTGAGAAACTGATAGCAGAGTAGTAAAGTACCAATCAACGAATCTTGACCAATCTGCTAATGCCGGCGAATAGGAATACGGCACATTAGTAGGTATTGGCAGATTGGTATCCATTAGCAAATTGGTATTTGCATTCGTGTGTTGAACTACAACGAAATTCTCCCCAAAAAGTTCATTGTGTACGAAGGGCAGCCGTTCGAAGTGTTGGATGCCCGCATTTTTCGTATGCAACAGCGCAAGCCGGTTAATCAGACGAAGCTCCGGAATCTTTTTACGGGGAAAGTTACCGAAGTCACTTTTCATCAAGCCGACAAGGCGGATGAGGCGGATATTCATTCCCGCGACATTAAATATCTGTACACCAACCGCGGCGCCTATTGGTTCTCTGAAACAGATGACCCTTCAAAGCGGTTTACGCTTGATGAAGCGCTGGTGGGAAGCGGGGGCAGATTTCTAAAACAAAACAGCGTCGTATCGGTGCTTACGTGGAAAGACCCCGCATCCGTGGAAGACGAAGATGAAGCCGGTCGCATGATAGGACTCAAACTTCCGATAAAAGTAGATTTGAGAGTCACCGAAGCCCCTCCGGCGGTACGAGGGGATACGGCCAAAGGAGGAGCAAAGGTTGTTACGCTTGAAACCGGCGCGACCATAAACGCGCCGATGTTCATCGGCGAAGACGATTTTGTGCGCGTCAACACGGAAACGGGAGAATACGTGGAGAGAGCTAATTAGCTGATTAATAGAAAAGAGCAGATTGCCAAACAACTAGTAAGCTAGTAAGCTAATAAGCTAATAAGCTAGAAAGCTATCATGAAGCAACAATGTTACTTCTCGCAGAATAATATCAAACACATTGATTACAAGGATACCGAACTCCTGAAAAAGTTCCTTAATCCGCATGGCCGCATTCAAGGCAAAAAACGTACCGGCGTGTCCGCGAAATATCAACGTCAACTTGCGCTGGCGATCAAGCGTGCGCGCTTCATGGGGCTTCTCCCCTACGTGGTGAGGTAAACCGAACGGTAACTGGGACTGGTAACTGGAACGGAAATGAGGACTCGAAAAGTCGCGGTTTGTTCGAGTTACAAGTTCCAGTTACTTGTTCCAGTTCCAGTTACCTGTTCCTTAAAAAGGTATGTCTTCCGCTTTGATGTCTTCTTGCGGGTACTCTATTCCCGCGCCTTCCTCTTTCGTAGCTGCCGTATTGTTCCCGCTTCCGGTTGCGTCCCGCGTACCGCCGGCGCTGTTTGGGCCGAATTGAAAATTTTCCAAGACAACCTCGGTGCGGTACCGCTTGCCGCTCCCGTCTTTCGCGTCCCAACTGCGCGTTCGGATTCTGCCCTCGATGAAGATTGGTCGTCCTTTTTTAAGATACTGGCCAATGATTTCCGCCAGGCGCCCAAACGCGACGATATTGTGAAAGTCCGCCTCCTCCTGTTTGGCTCCGTTCTTGTCCTTGTAGACGCGGTTTGTGGCAACTGCAAACTCCGCTACTTGCGTCCCGCTGGGGAGCGCTTTAAGTT
>MHSB01000027.1 GCA_001821155.1 Candidatus Taylorbacteria bacterium RIFCSPLOWO2_01_FULL_50_130
GGCTTTGCCGGTACACCAGCGACGACGGTATTCGCCGGCACGTCTTTGTTGACAAAACTGTGGGCGCCCACAACCGCGCCCTCCCCTACCACGACACCTGGCATAACGGAGCTGTGGGTGCCGATGCGGCAATTTCTTTTCAGTATCACTCTTCCCTTCTTATCATCAATCGTGGAATGCGAATAAATGGAGCAGTGCGAACCGATTTGCACGTTTTCTTCTACTATCACTCCGTGTTTCGCGACGATGAGCGTATATGCCCCGATGTCGGAATGCTTCCCCAGGATAAGTCCTTCCGGGTAGAGCACGATCCAATTCCATTTGGTTGGCGTACCGTGTTTTATCATGGGTCTTCGCCATGTTTTAAATCGTTTCTGCGGCATGATTTCTGTCCGTTCAATATGATATTTGTTTGTTCAGCAGATGGTCGTCTATCGTTAACTGCTCCAGCAGTTTCGCAACCCTCGGGCCGGTCTTTCCGTCGCCCCACGGGTTATCCGTTGTTCGGAGCGCCTTCCGAAAACGCCTGTTGTACAAGGCCTTTTCTACCGCAGCCGCGATGTCCGCTCTCGCGGAGCGAACATCAATCACATGCTTCCCGCGCAACCTGCCCTTCTGCCGCTCGCCGATATTCACCACCGGAGTCCGCCATGACGCTCCTTCGATGAGGGCCGCACTCGAGTTTCCAATCCATACCGCCGCGTCCCGCTCAAGCGCGAGGAACATCTCGTGCGGAATATTTTTGAAGATTCTAAACAACGGATTGCGCCGCTTTGATTCAAGTATTCGTATTATGCGCTCGCTCCCCGCATCCGCATTAGGATACACCGCAACGACCGGCAGAGCCAGCTTTTTGAGCGCGGCAATGGTTTCTTCCATTTCACTGCCTGCGGACGCATATGCTTCTCCGGGGTGCTGAACCAGCAACACGAATTTCCCCTCGCGCGGAATGCTTGCAAAAGCCGACACCGCTCTTTTTGAAGGAAGCGCGGCGCGCAAAATCGTGTCCAGCGCGGGCGCGCCAACAACGTGTATCCGCCACGCATCTTCCCCCATCTTCCGCACCCTATCCGCCGCGTCGCGCGTAGCGGTAAAATGCAGTGACGAAAGTTTGGCAATGGCGTGCCGCGCGACTTCGTCCCCGGTGCCGCTTCGCTCGCCGCCATGGAGGTGCGCGGTTGGAATTTTAAGATACAGACATGCGGCCGCAGTGGCAAGCATTTCCGGCCGGTCTCCCAAAAGAAGGACAAGGTTAGGACGATTCTTTGAGAACGCTTTCGTGACTCCGGCAAGCGCGCCCGCGAGAAAGAGCGCCGTACCAGCGGGAGTGTTTTCCTGAAGAATTGCCTTGATGGCTTTGACATCTGGAAAGCTCTTTCGCACAACAGTAATCGTGCGGCTGAATTGCGGCATCAGGTGCATGCCGGTGGCGTACACGGAAAGCGAAAGTTTAGCGCTTTTTTGCACGGCTCGGAGCACCGGAGTCATGAGTCCGAAGTCCGCGCGCGTGCCGGTTACATATGCGATTTTTTTCTTATGCGACATAGTGCTGTGATACAGTACCAGTTATTCGGTGGCGCCGCGTGTATCGTCCTGCGTTTTACGATTTGCGTTATCTATGCACTTCATATGACGTTTGCCAAAACGCGCCATGCTGTCGTACAACGAGATGGTTACAAAACTATTCTTGCTGCAATTTGTCCTTTTTGTCCGATACTTCGTCAAGCTGGCGCAAAATGATTTTCGTCGTAGCCGGGCTACGCCTCAATCATTTTGCTGGCTTTCCTCGTCTCGAACAAAAAGTCCTAAATTTCGCTTAAAAATAGTTTTGTAATCATCTCAACGCACTTCCAAAGACTTACTCCACGTCCGAACGTTCAAGAAGCGTATCCGCGGATAACTCTCTGGTCGCATGCTTGCCAATAATCTCATCATAGTATTTGGGAGGAAGTCCTGTGCCGGGGCGTTTGACGCCAAGATTCTTTTCCGTTAAGACCTCTCCTTTTCGCACCGCGAGGAGAGTTGCCACGCTTTTGCGCGCCACCTTCGCTATTTCTGTCTCGCTTCTGAATGGAGTCTTTTTTCCGGTGCCGAGCGCCTTCTCGACATTGCGGATGCGCTCTACGAACGCCTTGAATTCTTGAGGTTCGAGAGATGTTTTGTGGTCCGGTCCGGAGAGTCTCTTATCAAGAGTTAGGTGCTTTTCGATGAGCACGGCCCCGAGCGCAACCGAAGCGAGTGCCGCTTCATCGCCTAGCGTATGGTCTGAAAAACCCACGAGGAGTCCGAGTTTTGTTCTTAAGGTTTCGATTACGCGCAGATTTGCTTCTTCAAAAGGAGTCGGATAATTCGTGGTGCATTGCAGGGCGATAATCTTTTTGTTGCCCGCTTCCCTCAAGACGGTCACGGACTCTTTGATTTCCCTCATGTCTGACATGCCAGTTGAAAAAAGTATCGGAAGCTTCCATTTCGCGATGCGGGCGAGAAAGGGGATGTTGTTCGCGTCGCCGGAACTTACCTTGATGGCCGGGACGCCGAGCTTCTTGAGAAAGAGAGCGTTGCTCAAAGAGAAGGGCGTTGAAAGAAATATCAATCCTTTTTTCTCTGCGTAGGATTTGAGCGCAGAATGATCTTCTCTTTTCAGCACCAGCTTTTTGAGCATTGCGTGTTGAGATTCTTCATTTCTTAAAGGGAGTACCCGAATCTGCGAGGGGGAGGGATTTTTGCTGTCCTTCTTGTTTGCTTTTTGATACACGGCTTTTTCCGCTGTCCGAGTAACAAGCTCATCCGGACTAAATGTCTGGAACTTTATCGCGTCCGCTCCGGCGCGCGCCGCGGCATCAATGAGCTTTCGCGCAAGCGAAAGTTTGCCATTGTGATTCACTCCGGCTTCCGCAATGATGAAGGTCGGCCTCCCCTCGCCGACCATTCTTTTGCCGATAGTAATTAATCTGCCCCTCATAGGTGCAGACTATAACTAGATATATGGCTATTTGGTTGCGAATCCAAGATGAAGTGAAAATAATAGGCGCTCAAGACTGATTGATAGAGAGGTAACCGAATCAAGAAAATAGGTACGATCGTACCTATTTTCTATTTAGGACTTACGCATTTCTTCCTTTTCTGTTATTCCCGTCCCCGATCAGGTCGAGGGCAAGCTACGGCGGGAATCCAGTATTTGGCCGTTTTTTAACGCCCTGGATTCCCGTTCCCCGCCTTCGCGAGGACAAGCTTCACGGGAATGACACCGATTGCGTAAGTCCTACTATTATAGCCAATATCGACGGCGAAGTCCGTATGTCTATGCTACGTCAAGAACCGTAAGCGATTGCGTAGCGTACGCATCGTTTGCCGCGACGCCGATGCGACGGATGTCTTTTAGCGGCAGTGTATCGCTATGAAAGGCATAGTGCCAGAGACCGTCTTTTTCTCCGAAATCAAGATTGTCGTGGATAAAGCGCCCGGACTTTGTCTCAATCGCAAGAAACGGCTGGGGTCCGAACACGCGCCCGCGGCGCGCAATGATATCGAGATTCGGCACATCGCCTTCTGGGGCGCGATTGAGTTTGACCTCAAGTTTGAGAGGGTCTTTAATGCGCTCCGGCGCGCCAGTCGCGCGGCGAAACGCCTCCACTTCCTCGGCGTATTTAAATTTGACGCGCGGATACGCCGGCGCAACCTCCCGAAGGAGAGAGCGCACATAGTCAACTTCTCTGCCTAAATCGCGGAAGTCATGCCCGGCGACTCCAAGAAGTGTGGGGAGTCCCTTGTCCGCCCTCCGAAAGGCCTTTTCAACTTCGCGGCGCGTCAATGCGCCAACGCGGTTTAAGGGGTTTAACGCTCTGCCAATCCATCGTCGGCACTGCCCGGGCGTTTGATAATCGTCATGGGACGGATGATAAACCGACCAATCGGCGGGAGCCTTCCGCCAGTTTCCCGAGCGGCCCTTGCGAAAGTCGGTGAGCCCTTCAAGCGCACGATTATCATCCTGCGCCATGTTGGAAAGGTCATAGGGAATCCACTGCTCCAAAAAAAAGTTACTATCGGGGCGCTCGGTCTGAAAGCCCGCCCGCGCGGCTTTCGGGAACCATTGCCGTTCAATAATTCGGCGGCAGAGCACCTCAAGAAACTCGGGAGCGGAATTAAGAAACGAAGTGGCACATCGGTGCGCCTCGCGGTAGGTGGAAATGTAGTGAAAATGATAGTGAAGCGCGTCGGGGCAGCGCTTGTCTGTGTTGAGCGCGGCGCGATAGTGGTCAAAGATGTTGTGGTATCCCAAGTCGCGAAAACGCTCGTTTGTCTTAAATCCCACATGATCAAGGCAGTGCCAGTTGTAGACCCAGCCGCCTCCGTATGAATCAGGAAAAGCGTTCCGGAACTTCGTATCCATAATACGCCCGAGCATTTCATCCACTTCCTGCCAATTCTTTTTGTAGTCCAGAGAATGTGTGCCGAGAAGCTGTGCCACTTGTTCCTCTTTGCCTCCAAGCGGAATCTTTTTCTCTTTTAACAGGCCAAGGGTCGCTTTCGTTTTCGGAAGTCCGGTTACGCCGAAGAGATGCGCGAGGCGCTCAAAGGTCGCCGCCGTGGGTTCGTGAAGCGGCCCTTCGGTATCTATCGCGTGCACAATCATGACTAAACGGTTGGTGTCGTACATATTGGTTGACTGACGAAGTCTGACTTCGTCAATGCTAACATTCCTATTTTTGCTGTTCTGTCCGAAATGTCTTGGACATACTGTCGGAAAACGGCTTGAAAGGTTTGGACGATGCCTTCTTTCGGACCACAAGAAAATACTCGTAGAACTTTTGTGGCATATCGGTTACATAGTTGAGTTTCCCGAAATCGCCTCGGCGAGGAAAAAAGTACGAAGCGATTATCTTTTGCCCCTGCTTCTCCAGTTGCCGAAGCATTGCTTTTGTATCGGTAAAATAATTGGGGTGATTCTTTTTGCGTGCACCCTCTTCGGCATTGAGTGCAAGGGCGTCATCATCTTCATAGGCATCGTTCTTTCCGGTGAGATACAACATGCCGTTCGTTTTGAGTACCCGCAGAAACTCATAGAGTGCCTTATCCTGAAATGTAGCGTCAAAGACGGCGAGGCACGCAACATTGTCAAACTTTCCATCGGGAAACGGGAGCTCTTCGGCGGGAGCTTCATAGAGGCCTTCCACTGATGTATCGCCCGCGAAATCCTTTCTGGCTTCTTCTATCATGGCCCTGGAGATGTCAACCCCCGTAATCCTCTGCCTCAACTTCTTGAACACCGGAAACATTCGCCCCCACGCGCATCCGACATCGAGCACCGACCCTTTCTGCATCGGGTGCTTTTCAAAAATAAACTCGTATACCGCGTCATCCTCTGTTTTGGCGTCCCCGGAAATAACGTTGCTTGTTTCTCCCTCTTTTCCGCTCTCCGCCACTCGCCTTTTCCAATACTCGAGATATGAGCGATTCCAATAATCTTTTCTGTTCATCCCGTTAGAAATAGGACGTGGACAAAAATAGCCCACAACCCATTGAATTAGCACCGAATAATAGTGGCTGCATATTCAGCATGGCATTGCCTCCACGTCCGCTATTTCTAACGGGATCCATATTACATCTTCACCGCCTGCACCAGCATGCAGTTGCACAGAAGTGTTGAGTGCCAATCGTACTCCGAGGTTTCCAGCCGTTCGGCAAACCCGCGGAAAAGCTCGGGGTATTTCTTCTCAAATCGCGGCGGGAGCGGGTGTACGTGATAAAAGCGAAGCCGCTCCGTCGCAAAGCCGAATTTGCGAAGCTCGCCATCCACGTTCAAGCGGTCATACTCCGGAATGGCGATGTGGTTTTTCTGTATCTGCCTGTCCTCAATGATGCGTTCTACTTGCTCAATGTCCTCAAGATGGAGCCACGAGCCAATTGCACGAAGCACATCCGCGCGAATCTTCGCGGGAATCTTGATATCTTTGAACAGACGCTGAAGAAACCGAATCGTGTGCTGATTGAATGTGAACAGTGAAAACAGTTTGTTTTCCAAACTGATGAGAATTCTGCCTTTCGAATTTAGAACGCGGCGAAACTCCTTGAAGAGCTCGTCATGGCGGTCGAGATTTTCCAGTACGCCCATAGAAAGAAGGAGGTCGAGGGAGTTTTTCTTAGCCGGTATGTTGTACATGTCGCCTTCCATAATGAGATTCTCTGGAAGTTTTGCTTCGCGCAGGAGCTCTTTCCCCGTATCAAGCATGCCGGTGCTGATATCAAATCCAGTACAAGAAATGCCGCGCTTCTGCAGTTCAATAACCATACGAGCGTCGCCGCATCCGGCATCCAATACTTTCTTCGGCTTCGGCCGAATCGCGTCAACCATGGCAAGCGCAATTTGCAGGCGGTGGAAACCCGTTGGGTACCGCCCTTCTCCGGTATAGGTCGCCGAATAGACCGCCGATTTTTGGTCGTAATATTTCTTGAGATGTTTCTGATATTTTTCGCGGCCAAATGTTTTCATATCACTATGCGAAAGTATGCCATGTTAAGATTCTTTTTCAAGAGATTGCATCATGCGGACGTTAATGAGATTTTCCGAGAACGAATGCGGATACGTCTTTTTTCTCTTGATTGCGTCTCGAAATGCTTTCATTTCTTCAATATACATTTCTTCTTCGTTTACGTACCCTTTTTCAGGATTGCCCTTGGGAACTTTTATCACGTCAGTCTTTTTATCCTTTACCGTGAAAATCCTTATTTTGTAATCAAACCGCTCCCACTCCAAGACGCCATCGGAGCCGAGAATGCGAAGCGTCCTAAAGGGCTTGCGCGAAATAACGTCAATCAGCATCGTTCCGCGTACATTGTTCTCGTACGCAACGGTGGCCGTGACGGTATCATCGGCATCCATATCTAGGTCGGATAGTTTGGTGATAGAGCCAAATACCTTTTTGACGCGCGAACCCATGAGAGAATTAAGCCAGATGAGCTCAAACGCGAACATTTCCCGACACGCGCTCGTCTCCTTTTTTGAAAAATACACAGTGCGGTAATCTTCCCACGGGTGCCAGTCGGGAAGATACTGCCCCATGTGATACTGAAAAGCCAACGCTTTTCCAATCTTCTCCTTATCCAAAATCTTTTTCATCAGCTTGACGGCGGGATTGAAAAGGAATGTGCATGATGGTGCTTTGACCGTAGCGTCTTTGTTTTTGAGAATTTCCTTGTACCCATCATTGCTTGTTGGATGTTCCACGAAGAAGTGCTTTTTGTGCTTCAAGGCGTAGCGGATGTAATCGCCGTGCGCGTCCGGCGATGTGGAGATAATGAGCACATCGAAACCTTTCGGTGAAATATCGGAAAATTGCGCCGCGGTACGAATATCATATGTTTCTCTTGCCTCCGCATTCCGGTCCGGGCGTATGTCAAACCCGACGATTGTCTTCTCGCCAAGAGCGTGGAGATTGCGGATGCGCCGCTTACCCATTGAGCCAAGTCCGACGATTAAAAAACGCATAGTAAACAAACTCTTAACTCTTGAACTATTAACTGTTAACAACTGATATCGGCAGAAAATCTTTATGTTAATTTCCTGATGCTATCTTCGATTTCCTTTTTGTGCCGGTACAACATCTCCGCCACCACCCAATCTTCCGGCTCGTCCAAATCAACCGAGCGCCACTTGTCACATACGACCGCCTTCGTGTTTTTGGTAATGATTGTCCTCTCTTTCCGAAGCGCGGAGGTCTTCATGAGGTATACGAAACAGCCGTTCAAAAGATATGCCGGGCGCCACGCCTGCACATTGGTGGAGTCATCTGAAAATTTATTTCCGAGTACGAGACTCCCGTCCTTCTTCAAGTGGTAGAGCCGCGGGTGCGTGGGAGTCACGGTAAGCACGGTTGTCGCGCTTGTTTTTTGCATCATTCCAAAACACGCTTTGATGTCGCGCTGTTCGCGAAGCGGCGAAGTGGTCTGGAGAATGAGTACGTGCGTCGGTTCATACGATTCTTCTTTTTGGAGCTGTTCTAAAAGATGCAGAATGGAATCCACAACTTGCGCGGAATCGGTTGCAAGATGAGGCGGGCGAAGAAACGGAACTTCCGCACCGTACTTTTTGGCGATGTCCGCAATCTCGTTTGAATCGGTATCCACGATAACGCGATTCACAAAAGGAGATGCTTTCGCCTGCTCTATGGCGTAGGCAATCAGCGGTTTGCCGCAAAAATCCCGAATGTTCTTATTCGGTATCCGTTTGGAACCACCGCGGGCGGGAATGATGGCAAGAACCTTCATATAGTAATGACTTATAACTGAATAACTTATCATTGAATCACAAAAAGAATCTTTGCGGCTCCCTGTTATTCAGTCATTCAGTTATGAGTTATAGGTTATTCAGTGTACTTGATATCTCAACTTCCACTCCCCTTTTTCTTTTTTCCACAAATGGGGCGAGCGAAACGCGTCAGCCAATTTCATAAAGTACGCGCGATTCATAACCGGATGCTTGAACTGCCTAAACGCTTTCGGAAATTCCTCTTTCGCGACGCTTAAATATTTGAACAACTCATCTTCAAAACGGGTGGGGTACTCACCGTCGAATCTCTTTACCAGAGCTACTCCCTCCTCGCGTGTAATGTCGCCCGACCGAATTTCTTGCGCCGCGTCATACGTCGCGCGCCCAATGCCGAACTTGATGTACGTCGTGTAGTAGTGCAAGTCGTCTATCTTGTCGTCAATTGAGTTGTACTTGCTGTATGTGCCGGGCGTGCGCTCTGGAGACGCTTCAAACCCGCCGTGCTTCACGGCATAGTAATAGCAAGACTGCGGGTGCCATTTAAGATAGTAGCCAAGATAGTGGACTTCCATTCTAAGTTTTTCAATCTGTTTCGGGTTTGCAGGGATATAGGGAAAGAGATCATTTTGAGAAAGACCGTACTTTTCCCCTAAGTCCTCGACAGACACCCCGCCGAGGAAAATCTCCGATTGTGTCTTGCTCGCGAAGTACGACCAGTTGCGCTTTGCGGAAGAAGTATCGCCAATCGGATTTCCGTACTCGGCTTCGTTCTCGCCATAAAAAACAAGAGGGATGTTGAAGAGAAGGGCAATCTTCGGTGCAAGGGACTTTTGCCCAATGATGAACGCCTGAAACGGGTGAAAAAGTTTTTCTACCGCAAGACGCGTTAAGAGGCGATGCACGCGCCCGTTCGGGGTATGGAGGTAGTTATCAAATCCAGCGTGAATCCACGACTCAAAATTTTTCCATCCCCACGAAGTGTATTGGTGCGGCGCCCATGTGACAGTAAGAGGGTGCATGCCGTATTTGTACTTCAAGATATGCGCAGCGTAGAAGCTGTCCTTGCCGCCGCTCCCCGGCACAATGCAATCATAGGAGCCATCGGTCTTCCGATGTTTGTCGCAGAGCGCAATAAGTTCTTTTTCGCGCGCGCTCCAGTCAATCGTACTTCGTTTCATTTCCGCGAACCGGCAGGCGTCGCAGACGCCTTCTTCGTCAAGATGAATGGTCTTTTTTGTCGAGCCCGGCGTATGGCTGAATTCAACAGAAGAGTTCGGCCGCTGATTTGAAATGACACAGCGCGCACAAAACCGCACTTCTTTCGGAAGTTCGTACTTTGCTGCAACGGTCGCTTCTTTCTTTCCTTTCACAGACATACTCTATTTCACTATCTTAAGAAAATTCTTGAGAATCGTAAGCCCCGCGGAGCCGCTCTTTTCCGGATGAAATTGAGTCCCATAAATGTTACCACTGCGAATCGCGGAGCAAAATGTATATCCTCCATAGGTCGTATTGCCAAAAATGTTCTCCGGCTTCCCCGACTCGAATATATATGAGTGAACGAAATACGCAATCAGCTCTTTTTCCAGAGAATTGAATATCGTACCATTCCACGAAATCCCTTTTGGCTTCTCCACTCGGTTCCACCCGACTTCCGGAACTTTTTCTTTAACCGCCGATTTCGGAAACCGAACCACCATACCCGGAATGATGCCAAGACCTTTGTGCTCTCCAAACTCATAGCCGCGCTCCAGCAATATTTGAGCCCCAAGACAGATGCCGAGCATCGGCTTGCCGCTCTTTGCGAATGCTTTTACCGCGCCCGTCAGGCCTCTCATCTGGAGACCACGAATCCCGGCGGCAAACGCGCCAACTCCGGGAAGTACAAGCGCATCGGCGGCCGCTATCGCCGCCGCGTCTTCGGTTACAACAGATTCCGCGCCCAAAAAGTTAAAGGCCTTCTTGAGACTTTGGAGATTGCCGACACCGTAGTCG
>MHSB01000028.1 GCA_001821155.1 Candidatus Taylorbacteria bacterium RIFCSPLOWO2_01_FULL_50_130
CTCCTCCGTAAACGTAAAACCGGCGAAACTCTTAAGCAATGGCGGGATGCCGACGATAGACGCGTGCTCGCGATGCGAAACCGCAAAGGCCTCGTTTACATACACGTCCGCAAGAGCCGCGAGTTCCCGCGCGAACGAAGGGTCATTCTCGGTTTCCCCCAGAAAACTTCGTACGTTCTCAAGCATGACGAATCCTCCGTTTTGCGCGTTACTCATTTTCGCCTTTGCCTCGACAAGCGTTGCGGCAAATTCCGCCGGGACGATTCTTTGAACCTGCTCAAATACCGGCTGGAGCGTTTCCTCTCTCTTTCGTCCGATGTGTCCAATGATGAGCGTTCTCGCCCCCCGTTCTTTTAGAAACCGGAGGGTGCGTCCTGCGCGTTCAAGGCGAAAGGTGTCCCGCGGCACGCCGTTTTCCACGGAAAGATCCAAATCAAGGCGAAGCAAAACCCGTTTGCCCCGTAGATTCCCCGCATCTTGAAGAAGTGGAAGAAACATGGAAGAAACATTACCCCAAACACAGTACTCAATGTCCAAATAAATGCATTAAAGCACAGTACACAAAAAGCCAGACAAAAGGACAAACTATTCAAAGCACAAATCTTGAGAAACTGACCAAAACATAGACCGCACCAAGACCAAACAAAGTCACAAACTACTCAAAACACAAATTCATTTTCTGTTTGGTTTTTTGTGTACTGCGTTTTGGAATGTTTGTCTGGATACTGGGCACTGTGTTTTGTGCTTTATACCGCATTGGCGACCCTAAGCATCTTCGCAAATCCTTCCCCATCCAAACTCGCGTGCCCCACCAGAAGTCCGGAAACGCCGCCCTCCACAAGAATTGAGCCGGCATTTTTTTCTTCTACCGAGCCGCCGTAGAGTATGCGCGGGCGTTCCGCACCCTCCCCAAACTGGTCGAACAGCACTTTGTGAATGAAAATGGCCATTTCATGGATACCGCGGGGCTCCATGGCGTCCTTCGCGCTTTTTCCTATCGCCCAGAGCGGTTCGTAGGCGACGCAAACGCCTCGAAGCTGCGCGCCGGTTACGCCGGAAAATGACGCAAGAATCTGACTTTTAAGAGTTTCGAAGTAGCGGCCGTCGGTATCCCGCTCTTTCTCTCCTACACAAACGATTGGGATAAGCCGTTCGGCAAGAACGGCTCGAAGTTTTTTTGACACACTATCGTCCGTTTCCCCAAGAGCCCTGCGCTCCGAGTGACCGATAATGCAATAGATTACTCCAAGATGTTTCAGCATTTCGGGACTCACTTCGCCCGTCGCGCGGGCAGAATTTGCCCAAAACACGTCCTGCGCGCCAAGAAATACTCGCGCCGTCCCGGTTCGCGCAAACATTCCAAGATATGGAAACGGCGGGCAGATAACGGTTTCTACTTTTTCCAGTCTTCCTCCAGCCCGTTTTGTTTTGCCAAAAAGCGCGCGAGCTTCGGATACACTCCCTGGATTCATCTTCCAGTTAGCGACAATAAGTTTCTTTTTATTCACTGGGAAATTATAGCAAAAACCGGCACTTTTGATAACAAAAACGGCGGCGAGTGTTTGATGCTCGCCGCCAATACGACCGTCCTCGGGTATCGTGGAGCAAAATTTCGTCATTCAGTTATAAGTTATTCAATCATACGTTTATTCTGTTCTTACTCCACCTCCTTCCACGAATCAACAAAGTATCCTCCCGACGGCCCGGATGAGAACAGCAAATTCGCAAGTCCGGACTCATACACCACTTGCGCGTTGTTTTGAATGGTGATTTTGTAGCCGGTTACTTCTTTCAGATTAATGTCGTTTTTAAGATTAATCTCCCCATGACCGGCATAGACGAGGAGTTTCCCCATGGCGTTGTTCTGGACTTCAATGGCGAGTTCACTGCCGCCAACCTCGGCGCTTTGATTTTGAGATATCAAAAGCACATAGGAATTGGGATGGCCGGAGCCGGAGAAGGTCGTTCTGTTTTTAAGATTTATCTTGCTTGAGGTTATCCGGTTTGACGGTTTATCCGCAACGATGATAACGCTTTTTTCGGCAAGCGATGGGTCAATTCGAACCGCGCCTGTGTTCACAATCTCAATGTTCCCCTCAACCCAGAGGTTCCCAAGGAGTGTTACTTGGTCGCTTCCGTCAATTTTGAGATTGCAGGGGATTTTCTTTGGACCCAGCGTCACGGAGCCGGAGACATTGTACACACCGCCGGAGCAGGTTACGATTCCTCCCACCGCAGCATCGCTCTTCCAGCTTTCGATCTGGGCGTCTCCTATGGGAAGCGTTGAGGTCGCCTGGTCGGAACTTCCTGGATAAGACGTTCCTCCAACGGTCGTATTTAAAATCATCTGATAGTGGACATCACGGTCGATCGTCGAATCTTCTATGGTGTGCGCGTACGCGGAACTCGTCGCGTGTACGCCGCGTATAAGGCCCGAGGAGCCGGCAGAAATGACATCTCCTTTTATGAGGTTGGAATTCTCGCCAGTTATCGGACCGTTCGAGAAGACGTTGCCGATGACAATCGCGCTGTTTTGAAGGTGAATGCCTCCTTCACCGGTCTGAACGCCGTAGTTGAAAGCGGTGCCGCTTCCCGCACCAAGCACCACTTTGTTCTTTCTCACGAAGCGGTCCTTGCTCCCCGCAGAAACTATTTCCTTGTCATTTAGTACGGTGGTGGTGGTTGCAATTGCGGTAGCCGCCCCTATGCTAAGCGTCTCTACGCCGTCCACGCTCATTCCTTTTATGAGGCGATATGAAACATCCTGCGACACTGCGTCCGCGGCGTACAAACTTTGCGCGCCTGTCTCAACCGACCGTACTGACTCAACTTGGTGCAAAACCGGACCGACGACGCCAAGACCGACGGTGACGGAGATAGCCGTAAAAAAGATGGCAACGAGAACGAGAGCCTGTCCCCGCTTTGCGGATGAAGTATGAAGTAGAAAGTATGAAGTATGAAAAAAACCAGAATTCTTTCTTCTCTCTCTGTTCATAATTCTTAATTCATCATTCATAATTCTTGCAACTTTTAGTATGAATCGCGAAGCACCGCCGTCGCATAGAAGTTCCCCGTCCGCGCGGCGGTGCTGGTGCCGCTTACAATCGTCATCTCAATTTTGACGCCTCGCGACCGGACAGTGCTTATTTTTCGAAACACCAAATTTGACACACTCGCTCCGGGGCTGGTAAGCAAGCCGGCAACAACCCCGTTTTCCTTGACCGAGAGCTTCCCCGCGTCAAGATAAAACTCAACGGTTTTAGGAAGACCGTTGACGTCCGTACTCCGGATGAGCAATTTTCCGGGATACGCGTTGTATATGCTTCCGGCGTCATCAAGCGCGTATCCGTCACGCGCCTCGCGAAAAAAGCGCTCCAGTGCGACAATCGCGTCTTGCTCAAGACGCTCGGTGTTTTTAAGCGCGCGGTATGAGTTTGTTATGACAAGGAGCGTCTGCAAGAGGGCTAATAGCGCGAACGAAAGTATGATGACATACAAGAGAACTTCCACCAGCGAAAATCCATGGGAGGAATTATGAATTATGAGTACGGAATTATGCCGAAGCCCTCTCAAATTTCTTTCTTTTCCATAATTCATACTTCGTAATTCATTATTCAAATAAATTCGTGAGGTATGTTACCATCCGCTTGTCCAGCGTCGTGGTTGCGCTGTTTTCCACAAAAACACGAACAGACACTCTCTTTGTCTCCGCGTCAAGCGATTTCGGGTCTCCCGATGTTTGGCCGACGATGTCGTCATCACTGTTGCGCCGGTATACATCATCAAAGATGACGGTCCGCTCAAAAACTCCGTCAACCGCGACCGGCGTTGTGGTTGTGTTCCACATCGCGCCGTTCCAGTACAAATGGTATGGGGTTCCCGTCGCAAGCGACGCGAACACATTCCAACCGTCATCGCGAATAAGCACTGCCGCCTCAACGCCCTCCTGCAAAAGAAACGCCGCTTTTAGCGCATTCGTATTCTTGAGACCAACTTTGAGATAAAAAGAATACGCGGCGGTAAGTCCGGTGAGCGATAACAGAATAAGCGCGGCGCCAATGATAATCTCCACCAGGGAGACTCCGCGATGAACCATGAACCATGAACCATGAACCATGGGAAATGGCGCCGACGTCTTCCTCTGATAGTTCATATTACATGGTTCATATTTCATAATCAGTTGCTGTACGCCAAACCGGTCGGCGCTATGGTAATAACTCGCGTTTTACTTGGGTCTCTAACTAATGCAAGCGTAACCGTGCCACTCTGGTCCGTCGCGCCTGAAAGTTTCTTGAACAACGCCTCTCCTCCTCCGCCGGTAAGCGCAAAGGCGGATATCCTCACTTCACTGTTAATGGACAGTATTTCATTTGAAGCGTCATTTGGATCGTAACTCGCGCCGGAGAATAGCACGGCTTTCCGCTCCTCAAAATGCACGCCAAAACTTTTCCCGTCTTTCGCGGCAAGGGTTAACGTGCGAGCTTGAGAGAGGAGCGACAGGGTTCTTTCGGTTTCCACATTGAGTGCCTCGGCTGCGTTAAAACGAAAAAGCGAAGAGAAGCTGATTACCGCAATGACCGCCGCGATGCTAAGGGCGAGCAATACTTCAAGCAGTGTAAAACCTTTCATAAAAAACTTGCTAGCTTATTAGTTGTTTAGAATAAATAATCAAAACAGAAACCGAACATGCTTTACCTAACAAGCTAGAAAGCTAAACAGCTAAACAGCTAAACAGCTAAACAGCTAAACAGCTAATAAGCTAAATAGAGTTCATCAGCGAATACGCCGGACTAATCATCGCGACCGCAAAAAAGCCCACCGCGATTCCGACCGCGACCATGAGCGCCGGCTCAATGATGGTAGAAATATTTTTTATCTTCTGGTCCACTTCCGCCTCGAAAAACGCACCCGCTTCTTTGAGCATGCCGGAGAGTTTTCCGGTCTCTTCGCCGACGGCAATCATTTCGGAAAGAAAGGGGGAGAACAGATGCTCGTGCTCGCGAAATACACCCGACATTGTGTCTCCGCGCTCCACGGTTTTACTTGCCGCGGCAAGCACGTCTTTGTGATATGTGTTGGAAAGCACGTCGGCAGTGATAGCAAGCGCTTTGGTCACCTCTACTCCGGAAGAGAGAAGGGACGAGAGTGTTTGTCCGACTCGCGCCGCGTTCGCCTCCCGAACAATCTGACCCGCAAATGGAATGCGTAAAACGGCAAAATGAATGAGGCGTTTCCCCGACTGGCTTTTCGCGGCAAAGAGAAGCCCACCCAAAGCGGCGGCAAGAACGATAACGCCCAACATGAGATTATGCTGCAGAAACTCGCTTGCGCCGATAACGATTTTCGTGGAGATTGGAAGCGTTGCGTTAAACTCCTTGAACGCGCTGGTGAGTTGCGGCACAACGTATACAAACAGCAGTACTCCGACAAGAATCATGACCGACACGACAATCACCGGATATATAAGCGCTCCCTTAAGTTTCTTTTGAAGCGCATAGCTCCTCAGAAGCTGGTCAGACACCGCGAAAAGCGAGGCAGAAAGATTGCCTCCCTCCTCTCCTGCTTTCACCATTGACACGACCAGCGGCTGAAACACGTCCGCATACTCGGCGAGCGCCTGGCTTAAACTCTCCCCGCCGCTGATTCTGCCTGACACGCCGGTTATGACCGATTTCAGCTTTTTTGAGCGCGTTTGGCGCTCTAACATCGCAAGCGAACGGGAAACGGTAAGTCCTGCCCCGAGCATGCTGGCGAGATTCCGTACGAACGCAATCTTGTCATGCGCGGAAATACGCCGGAAGAACAGGAACAATCTGCCGGTAGCAAACGCGTATAGCGGCCGCGAATCATTAATGAGAGAAGCGCTAATGAGCGTCTCCCCTTCCTTGCGTAGGTCGCGCGCGAACGTGAATTTGTCAGTCGCATCGCGCTCTCCTTCATAGAACTCGCCGGAAGTCTTTTGCGCTTTGTATTTTAATCGCATACAATTCAGTACTTAGTAACTAGACTATGGTAAATAGATAAGACAAGCATAATTTAAGAGTGGGAAAGTATATACAGTATTGCCCTAGCGAAAAAGTCTTCTAAATCTTATCTATGTAGGACTTACGCATTTCTTCCTTTTCTGTCATTCCCGCGTAGGCGGGAATCCAGTATTTGGCCGTTTTTTAACGCCCTGGATTCCCGTTCCCCGCCTTCGCGAGGACAAGCTTCACGGGAATGACACCGATTGCGTAAGTCCTACTATAATCTTTTTGAATTACGAAACTCACTGAAGGCGCGCACTTTTGGGAACATTGCGGAGCCCGACGGGGCGAGCATAGGGATTTTTCTGCAGAAAAATACACGTGTTCCCAAAAGTGCGCGCCGAGAAAGGGAGTTTCGTAATTCAAAGTAATCTATCTACTAAGTACTAAGAGATGGTTACAAAACTATTCTTGCTGCAATTTGTCCTTTTTGTCCGATACTTCGTCAAGCTGGCGCAAAATGATTTTCGTCGTAGTCGGGCTACGCCTCAATCATTTTGCTGGCTTTCCTCGTCTCGAACAAAAAGTCCTAAATTTCGCTTAAAAATAGTTTTGTAACCATCTCTAATTACTATTCTGATACGACCCTCATCACCTCTTCAATGGTTGTGAGTCCTTGCACGCACTTGAATATGCCGTCTTCAAGCATGGTGAGCATGCCCTCTTTCTTTGCCTGCGTTTCAATATCCGCCGACGTCCCGCCTCTAATGATGAGATCCCGTATGGTCGGGGTTACTTTGAGCACCTCGTGAATGCCGATGCGATCCGAATATCCGTCTGGAGCGTCTTCCGCGGGACGCGGTTTAAAGAAGCTGATCTTTTCCCATGCGGCCGATTCGGGAATGATTTTCTCCGCCTTAAGCGTCTTAAGCACGCGGCCGAGGTCAACCGATTTCCCGAGTGCCTCAAGGCCGGCTTTGTGCAAAAAATACTTCTCCCTGGTATCGCAGAGTTTCCGCACAAGCCGTTGGGCAATGATGACATTCACGGTGGAGACGATGAGAAACGGCTCCACCTTCATATCAATAAGACGCGGGACGGCGCCGGCGGCGGAATTTGTGTGGAGCGTGGAGAGCACCTGGTGTCCAGTGAGCGAGGCGTTGATGGCGAGCGAAGCGGTCTCGTTGTCGCGGATTTCGCCGACCATGATGATGTCGGGGTCTTGCCGCACGAGGGCGCGAAGGCCATTGGCGAACGAGAGTCCTATTTCCGGCTTCACCTGCGTCTGGTTGACGCGCGGCATCTGGTATTCAATCGGGTCTTCAACGGTTGAAATATTCACGTCGGGAGTATTAAGAAGGTCAATCATGGTGTAGAGCGTCGTGGTTTTTCCCGAGCCGGTGGGGCCGGTCGTGAGCAGCATGCCGGTTGAGAGCTTCAAGGCATCGTGAACCCGCTCCAAGGATTCGCCGTGAAAGCCGAGTGCTTCGAGCGTAAAGCCGGACGCTCCTTCGCGCAGGAGGCGTATGACGACCTTTTCTCCAAAATACGTAGGCAGGATGGAAACGCGAAGCGAAACTTTGTCGCCGCTGATTTCTATCTTGAAGCGCCCGTCTTGGGGAAGACGCTTTTCGTCAAGCTTAAGACTTGAGAGCACTTTGATTCTCGCCACGATGCTCCCCGCAACGTGCTTCGGAAGGAGCATCGCGTCATGGAGAATTCCGTCAATGCGATACCGCACGATGAGTTCTTTTTCCTGCGTTTCAATGTGGATGTCGGAGGCCTTCTGCAGAACTGCGTGCTTAAGGAGCGTGTCCACGATCCGAACGGTCGGTACATCCTCCGCGAGCTTTTTGAGGTCGGCCGGATTCGTCAATCTCTCCGCCCCGGTTTCAGGCACTTGTTTCAAAACGTCCGCCTCTTCTTTTATGAGGTCTCCGAATTCCGCCTTGAGAGATTTTTGATATTGCAGAAGCGCCGACTTAACGGAAGCCATGTCCGTAAGCCGCGGCAGGATCTTAAGGTTGGTTTTCTTTTTGATGAAATCAATCGCGGCAAGGTCATCGGTATCAAGCATCGCCACTTCAAGCGAATCGCCATTTTTCTTAAAGGGAATGATGTTGTGGTTCCTCGCAATCGGCTCTGGTATGAGCGAAAGCGTTTCAAAATCTATTTTCTGCTGTTTGAGATTCACAAAGGGGATGCCGAGCAGGTACGCCTGCACCTTGCGCAGGTCATCTTCATTCACCTTTCCCTTACGCACCAAAACACTTCCGACGCTTTCTTTTCCCGCGTCGGCTTCTTTTTCCGCAAGTAGAAGATCGCCCCGGCTGACGAGCCCGGAATCTTTGATGAATTCCCGCAGTTGTTTTTCCTCTATGTACACGAAAGAGAAACGCTACCCATTTGCACTCTATAAGTATACTACTAAAAACAATCTTTCTCTTGAGGATGCCGGCACAAAGCGCACAAAGAATCAGCCGTATTGGACAGGTGTCGCCATTTCAGTTTATGATGGGGTCATTATCAATCAAGGGAGTGCCATATGTGGTGGACGCATACAGGATATTGACAGAATCCTCCCCTTTTGCTAGCCTTGCAGCATTCAATGTTCGCCTCCCGAGGCGGGCATTTTTATTAACAGATTAGGACTTACGCATTTCGTCATTTTCTGTCATTCCCACGCAGGCGGGAATCCAGTATTTGGCCGTTTTTTAACGCCATGGATTCCCGTTCCCCGCCTTCGCGAGGACAAGCTTCACGGGAATGACACCGATTGCGTAAGTCCTACGTAGATTGGAATGGATTAGCATTATTGGTATTTGTACATCATGTTTGATTTAAAAATCATAAAC
>MHSB01000029.1 GCA_001821155.1 Candidatus Taylorbacteria bacterium RIFCSPLOWO2_01_FULL_50_130
TGCCGCGCTTGAGGCATACACGATTTTTTTAACGCCGGTCTTTCGCATCGCTTCGAGAAGATAAATGCCTCCCATAAAATTGTTCTCAAAGTACACCCGTGGGTTCTTCATTGAATAGGTAATGGTGGAGGTCGCGGCGAGATGAAAGACGGCTTCCACGCTGGAGAGTGCTTTCGGGAGCATTGCTCCGTCGGCAATAGAGCCCTCAAGAAATTCCGCGCGCGCATCAACAAGCCGGCGGAAGCCCGAAGAGAGGTCATCAAGAACGAGTACCGCATATCCCGCGTCACAGAGCATGCGCACGAGATTTGAACCGATAAACCCAGCACCTCCTGTCACCAATACTTTCTTTTTTATAGGCATACTTATAGACCTTTCATTGTCATGTTTTGTTTGAATAATAAGTCGTAAAGGATTAAGAAAAAGTTCTAAGTTCCAAACTCTAAACTCTAATCAAGTTCAAAGTTCAAATCTCAAAACCCAAGCGTAGGGCAAGGGGTTGCCGTTCCTACTAGCTACTTGCTACTTTCTACTAACTGTTTCCCATGTACTTTCCTCCACAGCGCAAAGGTATCTTTCAAAAATCCCCAAATAATCCGCGGCCGCACAAAGGCGATAAATCTTCCGCGCCGGCCGATTTCGGAATCGGCAAAACCGCTCTCTCGGTGAAAATGATGCACGCCCACCTCCCCAATGGAGAATCCTTTTTGAAGGGCCGAAAGATATATTTCAACATTTATGACTCCCTGCGTAAGGGTCGGCAGAAAATCTACCGCATCAATCACCTCACGGCGATAGAGCTTGAAGGCACAATTGATATCCCGAAGCTTCAACCAAAATAAGACGCGCATCGTTAGATTATACAGCCACGACATCCAAATCCGCATCCATGGGTCGTTGCGCTTCAGTTTGTACCCAGTGGCAATATCGTACCGCTTGATGAGCTCGAGCAGGAGGTCCATCTCGCGAATGTCAAACTGGCGGTCACCGTCCGTAAAAAAAATGAGCTCCTTTTTCGCGTTCTTAAAACCGGTGCGCAAAGCCCCGGCGTAGCTTACATCAGCGCCTCGACTTACCGTGCGAAGATATGGGATTTCCGCTTCAAGCTCCTTCGTGATTTCATTTGTTTTGTCAGTACTCGCGTCGCTCGTAATGAGCAAAATTTCATAGTCATAGAATCTCTCGGTAAGGTAGCGGCTAATTTCCTCCGCGATGGCGCGCACGCTTCCCTCTTCGTTATACACCGGCACAAAAACCGAGATGCTTCGCGCGCGCGCTTCTTTCGCCATAATAAAGGGCATTATACACAATTGGCATGGCAATCAAAAATCTACTGAATCTTGACAAATCAACTTACCAATGCATAATAAGCGCAGAAAACCAAAAAAGCTCTATGAAAAAAATCCTGATACTGGACATGAGCGATCGAGTCGCCGGTGATATTGAGGACAAACTGTGCGCGAAAGGACTTACGGCACAGCGTATGTGTTCTCTGATACAGTTCGGCCAGTCAGTCGCGATAACTGCGACTTCGCCTAACATGACCATTCTCGTGAACTCGATGCAACCAGACATCATTCTCAATTTTCATTCCCAAAATACGGAAACGGTTGAGCGGACGCTCCAACTTGCAGAAAGGTGTGGCGTTCGTATCGTAAACTGCAACACGGCGAGAGCATTGTGCGCGGATCGCGCGCGACTTCTCCCCACCCTTCGAAGCGAAGGCATGACGGTACCCGGCTTCTTCTATGGTCACCCATCACAGTTGCTAGCGAGCATGAAAGGCGAGTGTATCTGTAAAGACCCGGTGGGTCATCTTGTAATCCGCACGAACTGCGGCGCGATAAGCAGCCGCGAGGAACTCGTGTACTGCGAAACTCTCGTGCCATGCAACGGTGTCGTGCGTAGCGTGTATCGTGTCGGGAAGCTTACTTTCACGATGGAAAAGAGCGACACACTAGGAAAAGGGCGCGTATTGCCATCGGAGCGTGTCGAAAGTAAGGGGGCAGAGATTGCGGTCGTCGACTCCATATGCAAACATGCGGACCTCGATTACTGTAATGTGGATTTCATCAACGGGACCGTGATTGACGTTAACTGTTTCCCGAATATCTTCCGCCATAGGGACGCTGTCGATGCCATCGTGGAACATGTCGCCTCAATGTAAACCAAGTAAACCAAGCGCAGGAGTTGCAAAGTGCTCGATAAAATCATCCGAAATGTCTTAAGGAGCTGCTTTCCGGAAAGCGGCTCTTTTTCTTTCACGAAACAAAAAGAGCGTGAGAGTTGCCTCTCACGCTCGTGCGTTTTCACATCCTTAACTCGTAACAACTGGCGCTCCGCTCTGCCAGCGTAACCCAATCTCTTTTTGGAGTTCCGCCCCCCGTTTCTCCCAGAATGTGCCGGCGCTCGCTTCTTTGCGGGCGCGCACATATTCCGGGGTATTCATGTATTCATGCGCGAAGTCCCGCAGTTCAAGCACGCGTTCCGGCGGGACAACCGTATTCTTCATGACTGCGTTCTTCCAATTGAAGATATCAGGGTCGAAGTCGGAAGCGAGGTGTCCGTTCGCGACTGCGTAGTCGTACAGCATGCACCCGGGAAATGGAATCGGAATGAAGGGGGTGCAGTATGCCGAACCCGCCTCGACGAGACGCTTCCCGAGCTCGATGCTCGAACGCATTTCCTCCTCGGTTTCGTCCGGGAACCCTATCATCATGTTGATGGGGCAGGTGATACCGATGCTCGCTGCGACGCGGACGAGTTCCACCACATTAAGATTCTTGTGGTCCAGTTTTCCGGTTGCGTATTTGTCTACGATTCTCTGGGAGGCCGATTCAACCGGGAACACGATCTGGTTGAAACCAGCTTCTTTGAGCAGAAGCAGGAACTCCCGGTCAATCGTGAGCCGGCTCCCTTCCCTTTTGAGGAAGTGTACCAAATTGACCCCGTTGACATCCGCAATTTGGAATCCCATGTCCCGAATCCGCGTAAAAATCTCGCAGATACGGCGCTTCTTCGCGAGGAGCGTATCGTCCTCAAAGTAGAGCTTCTTTACGCCAAGCTCCTGAAGCCGTCGGGCTTCCTCCATGACGCGGTTAATTGACTTGAAGCGAAGACCGCCGATGTTGCCTGTTTCCAAAGCATGCTCTTTTTCGGAAGAGATGTGACAATACAGGCACTTGGCCCAACAGCCGCGCGAGGTCATGAGCGAGCCGAACCGATCGCTTCCAAGCGCAAGTACTGCGCGGGGAGCGAGCTCATCATAGTGGAAGAACGGAAGCTTCTCCCATCTTGGGAACGGCAGTTCGTCCAGATTTTGACAAACATCGGTCGGTGCCACCGGCTGGCGAACCACCTTGCCGTCAAGAAGGTGCGCGATGCCGGAGACCTTGGCGAGGTCCTGCTCTTTTGCAAGAGTACGCATGAGGTTTACGGCAATACGCTCCCCTTCGGTGAGGCAGATGGCGTCAACGGCTCCACTCTGGAGAAATCGCTCCGCGAGGGCGCGAGCGTTCACTCCGCCGACAACGACAAAAATGTCGCGCGATACCGCTTTGGTGGCGCGAGCAACTTCTAGCGCCATTTTGGTTTGGGGAGTGAAGTTGGAGTTGATGCCAACCACCCCATAGCCGCCCTTCGCAATCACTTCGCTAAGGCGCGAAACGGTCATGCCAATGCGGATGAGTCCGCTGTCCTGCATGACTGGCTTTCGGAAGGTGTCGTCCAAGCGGTCATCCCGCGTGCCAACGGTTGCGTCAAGAATGTCAGCGTGAAAGCCGGCATCCTCAAGCGCTCCGGCAAGATAGAGGAGGCCCAGTTCTGGATTGGGCCGCGGCGTCTCTATCTTCATGAGCTGATTCGGAGGTGAAACAAGGAGAATTTTTTCTGAGTTCAAGGTAATCCTTTGTTCGGTGTTGTGGTTTGGATTGCAAGCAGATTGGAAACGAACAGCGTTTCTAAAAAACCTTATCACTGCTTGTTGAATCTGTCAATGTCTTCCGGCGTTGAGAAAAAGAGGTTTTTCGTACCCGTTACCGCTTTCACCGAGTGGAATTTTACAAATTGCTCCATCATGGAAGTAAGATAGTATTCCCCGTTTCGATGCTGTTTGGGCGGGTACGAAAAAATGTCCGCATTGATGACCATCACACCTCCCGCCGCAAGATTTGATTTCGGATGCTCCGGTTTTTCTTCCAGTTCAACAATATGTCCGGTATCGGAAAGTGTAATTACGCCGGAGTATCTCGGGTCGTCAACGATATGGGTGAGCCAACTGAATTCATGCGAGAGGCACTTTGTCATCTCATCGTTACTCGGAAATTCATCCGAATAGATGAGCACAAATCGTTCTTTCGGCTTGAAATAGTCTTTGGTGAGAATAAGCGAGTGCGCGTTCCCTTTCTCTATATGCTCATTGACGATACAGGTAATCTTTTTGCCGAGAAAATCATTCCCAAGAAACTCGCGTATTTGCTCTCCCTTGTAACCGATGACCACAATCACCTCATCCACATCTTGAGGGAGCGTAGAGATAATGTGCTCTAAAAAAGTTTTGCCTCTGACAAGCAAAAGCGGCTTCGGTTTCTCTTCCGTTAGTTCACCCATCCGTTTTCCTTTTCCCGCAGCTAAAATGACTGCTTTCATCTAGGTATACGAAAATACGAATTGTACGAATATACGAATGGCTACGAATAATACAAATAATTTAAGGACATACCAACATTCCCTGCCCCGTACCGAGCTTTGCTCTGGTACTCGGGGTCAAGTTTGTAAGGATGTCTTACTTGTGATGTGGTATGAGTACGAGAAGACTAAGAACAATCAAGGGAATATGCATAATACCTACTTTGTCTTTTCAACCGACTCCCATTTCCCCTCTGCCTTTTTGAGCTTCGGGTGAAAGACGATGGCGTGCCAGACCACGACCTGCCAGCTCTCCGCGTGCGCCGTCACATTGTCGGGATTCACGACAGGGACGAGAATGCAGGCGTTGGCAACTTTTGCTGTGTGACCGCCGTCGCGGGAGACAATCCCGACAATTTTTGCTTTCCTCTTTTTTGCGAAATCAAGCGCATGCACGATGTTCATGCTCACCTTTTTCTCCATGTTTCCGCCACCAACCGAGAACACCATGACGGCATCCCTCGTTCCAACATGGTTGCGCTCGAGCCAGCGCGCGAATACGCTGTCCCACCCGTCGTCATTAACGCGCGCGGTAAGCTCGGCGACATTGTCGGTCGGAGCATAGGACTCAATGTGGGCGATTTTGCGGAAGTCATTGACCGCGTGGGAAGCGTTGGCCGCGGAACCGCCAACGCCAAGCATGAAGAGCCGCCCTTTTTTTTTCTGAACACCTTGAAGAATCGCGATGACTTTTTCAATCGGCGAACGGTCTATGGTCTTCGCGATTTTCGCGACTTCCGCAAGGTATTGCTCAAGATAAGATGACGACATGGTGCTTAAAATCCTTAATCTTTAATCCTTCATTCTTAACCGTAAAAGATTAAGGATAAAGGATTAATGATTCTTACAAGCGGTATCCCGCTTGTCTGCCGTCCTCATAAAACATCTCCACCGTATTGAGCGATAATTTTTCCAAATCATAGCCCCATTTGGAAATCTTCTTTAGAATGTCATTCGGCACGGTGATAATGTGGCATCCTGCCTCTTCTGCCTGCACTATATTAAACACTTCGCGAGTGCTCGCCCAGAGAAGCTCCGTCTTTTTATTTTCCGAAAGGAGTTTCTTTGCTTCTTTCATGACTGGTACCGGGTCGCGCCCAGTGTCCGCAATTCGCCCTGCGAACACCGATACAATTGATGCTACTTTTGGCGAAAGTGCTCTTACCGATCCCTTCACTTGCGTAAGGGTAAGAATCGCGGTGACATTAAGCTTTATTCCATTTGAAGTCAAAAACCTGACTAGTGGAAGCGAGGACTCCCCTTTTGTATTGGTAATTGGAATCTTCACATAGACATTCTCTCCCCATGAAGCAATCAGCTGCGCCTGCCGCTCCATTTCCGCAAAATCGTCCGAAAATACCTCAAACGAAACGGGTTTATCCGGAATCGCCGCGATAATTTCTTTTGCGAAAGCGACATAATCGCTTACCCCTCCCTTTCGCATCAAGGTCGGGTTGGTGGTAAAGCCCTTGATAAAGGGCTGCTTCGCGAGTTC
>MHSB01000030.1:0-8523 GCA_001821155.1 Candidatus Taylorbacteria bacterium RIFCSPLOWO2_01_FULL_50_130
TTTTTTGTTTCCATGGTCATAATGCGACCACGGTAACCTATTTATGGCCTATCCACTCCGCTTTCGGTAACACTTTCAATGGCCGATAGCGGTTACTAAAAAAGAATCTTACTCCGAAATTCTACTAGATAATGTTTATACCTTCGATACTTCTGATTTTGCTATCAACCAAACAATCAGCATTGATCGATATGAGAATACCGTTAATGCTTATGTAAAAAATAATTTCCGCCTTTCGGAGAAACCACAATCAGAATATAGCGACTGGGTGAACAAAATTTCACTCTCGACAAAAGTCCTTGATAAAATTTCCCTTCAAAAAGGAGACATTATCATCACGGGGCCACAATTCCATGTCTGTAGTTATGGATTTTCTGGATTATTTACACGAAGTGGAAAATTGCAGTATGCGGCTGTGAATGACAGTTATGGAGATTATTCGTACCGCAATAGCAAACTTATTGTAGAAGCGGGAAAAGAATTGGAATGTGATAAAAATGATAGGTGTAAAATGGAAGTGAATTATCAATTAGATGGCAAATCATTTCGATTGTCTCCAGGACAATCTTATACGCCAACCGGAAATTTGATTAAATCCATTACCTTACTCGATAGTAGTGATCTTAAAAAAAGAAGTGATGGTACGACAATGTCTGATTGGGGTATGGGAACATATGTTAATCATATTATTTCCTTTCAAGATTCGGAAATAAAACCGACACCTATCCCAACGCCCACTCCAACTCCTACCCCAACACCAACGCCAGAACCTTCTCCAGAACCTGTGCCGGTAGAAAAGTTAAATGTTTTTCAAAAAATTTGGCATTGGTTTGTGTCCTTATTTGAATAATATCTGCGGTGCGCCAATTTCATTGGCACGAAATCCAGTGGCGAATTTTTGAAGTCCGAAACCCCCAGTCCGAAACCCGCCCGCATTCCTTCCCAGACCCCTCCTGCGGGCGGGAAAAGAGCCGAGTCCATTTTAATTCTTTTCAAAAAAGGTTCGCGCAAAGTGTATAATTACAGTATTCGCACGAGCACTGTGCCTGCGCACATTGCGCGAGGGGCTCGAAAAGCTTCCCTCTTATTTCGGAGTCGTTCTGACGGCGAGGAAATGGGAAACCTGTACTGAACGAGTAGCGTTCGAACTATTTTAAGAATGAAGCACCAAAACTGACTTTGTCGGAATTGACTGCTCCGCGCGGCGAGTGCGCCGCGCGGAGCAGTCCATATTTTCAAGGTAAAATTCGTTAATCTATAATCTATTAAGCGAATATCAGTAATTCAGAGTTTAGACCCACAAGACTGGAAAATAGCATGGGAGCTTAGACATACGCGCGCGGCCTATCAAGTTTTTGACTCCCTGTCACATACTCTCTTTATTCCCTTGGCGACCACGGCAGTTACGAATGATTTTTCCGCGTAGAATCTTCGCTTGCCTGCATCTGCTAGATGGGGGGTTTGGTTTTGCTGTGTAAGAATTGCTAACAGCCACCGTCTTCTATTACGGTAGCCACAAAAGTGGCGCTTTTACCAGATTAAACCATAAACATATGAAAAATAAATTACTTGTCGCAGTACTCGCTTCAGTCTTTGCCGTTTCCGCCTCCGCTAGCACGGCATTAGCGGTTTCTCTCGATACCGGAGCTAGTGCGAGCGCCAATGCTTCGGTTGGCTTGAAGACGCAATTTGCTGACATTCGGGATAGATTTGAGTTTCGGATGAAAAGACTGCAGGAGCAGACGGAGAGACTGCAAACCCGTCTCGAGGCACGGTTCGAGGAGAGAATAGCGAAAGTGGAGAGCAAGTTCGAAAAGAAGGAAGAGAAGAAGGAAAATCACGCTACCAGCACGCCATTATTCATGATTGAAATCGGCGGGCGCAGTAACGCCGTCATGCGCGGCGCTGTGCTCTCGAATGGCACGAGCACGCTCTCGGTGAAAAGCTGGGGCGGCCCGTGGACGGTGAATGTCGCTTCAACCACCATTATTAACTCCGAGAATCACCTTATCTCCGATATTCATGTCGGGGACTACGTCGGAATCAAGGGTAAAGTAAGCACGACTTCAGACTTTACGATTGACGCACGACTCATTCGCGACCGAACCAGGTAAGCAGACAAGACCCACTCCTCATTCAAAATGAATTTTCTTCCCTCTTAAACTGAAATATGTCAGAAGAAACGGATATCCTGCAAGAGTTTCGTCTTCTTCGAGAAGCCGTCCCGCCTCAAAGCGGGCGGCTTCTACCATTTTGAGGTTTTTCAGAGCTTCCATTGCGATGTCAGAAACGCCCCACTGAACGGCGCCGGAGAGTTCGCCTGCGCCGCGAAATTTAAGATCATACTCGGCGAGTTCAAACCCGTTTTTGGCTTCTTGCAAGGCCCTCAAGCGCTCCAAAACATCTTTTCCACCCGACTCCGTGAAGACAAAGCAGTATGCCTGGCGCGTACTCCGGAGCACTCTGCCGCGGAGTTGATGAAGTTGAGCAAGGCCGAATCGTTCCGCTCCCTCAATGACAATGACGGTCGCGTTTTCTACATTGACGCCAACTTCCACGACGGACGTTGAAACAAGAATGTTGATTTTGCCGTCCTTAAAATCTTCCATCACATCCTCCTTTTCTCCGTCTTTCAATTTGCCGTGCATGACGCCGACCCTGTATTCGGGGAATACGTCTTTCTTGAGTCGCGCCGCTTCCGCTTTCGCGGACTTCGCTTGCATGGCAAACTCTTTCGCCGGGTCTGGTTCATCTATGCGTGGAGTAATAACATATGTCTGCCTCCCTGCATGAAGCTCCTTTCTGATTTTTTCGTAGATGGCGGAGCGCGCTTCCGGCGGCACGATTTCAGTGATAATCGGTTTTCTTCCGGGCGGCAGTTCGTCGAGAAGCGTCAAATCCAAATCTCCGTAGATGGTAAGAGAGAGCGTCCGCGGTATTGGAGTCGCGGTCATCGATAGCAAGTGCGGACAACATGCGAATTCACGCGGATGAGACACACGCTCTCCACCTTGCGGCGCGTTTGTCCGCGCCTGTCCGCGTACCAATGCCTTGCGCTGGGCGACGCCGAAGCGGTGCTGTTCGTCAATGATGACATATGCCAGATGCTTGAACTTCACGGATTTCTGGATAAGCGAGTGCGTACCGACGAGAATTGAGATTTCACCGTCCGTAACCCACTTTAGAAGTTGAGCGCGAGACATGTCTGTTGCTTCGTGCGGATTCATTTTGGACGCGAATTTTCTGCAACCGGAAGACGTTATGAGACCGATGTTGATAGGTAGGTGCGAAAAAAACGAAATAAAGTTCTCGAATTGTTGTTTCGCCAGAATTTCGGTGGGGCACATGTAGGCGACCTGTAGTGTCCCATAGGACTGTCCTTTCGGACGGCTGGTGACGACGGCATAGGCGGTAGTAGCCGCGACGGCAGTCTTGCCGCTTCCCACATCACCCTCAAGAAGCCTCGCCATAGGGAGGCCTTTTCTGAAGTCTTCAAGAATTCCGCTAATAGCCCTATTTTGAGCATTGGTAAACGAAAATGGAAAACGTTTCGTAAAGTGTGCAATATGCTCCTCGCCCTTTTCAATGGTAAATGATTTCTCTTTCTGCCACAGCCGCCTCTCTTTTTGCTTTTCAAGCTGGATTAAAAATACTTCTTCAAACGCAAAGCGCTTTCGCGCCGCAACGGCGTCCGATTCCTTTTGAGGCGCGTGAATCCAAATCAGCGCGGTTTTGAGCGATGGCAGGTGATACTTTGCAAGAATGTCCTGCGGAATCGGGTCGGTACGGGTCTCAAGCACTCCAGTCTTGAGAATCTTCTGCACGGCGTGATACAACCAGTTTGAGGTAACGCCGCGCGACTCTGGATACACAGGATAAAGATGGTGGCTGTCGACGCCGTTTCCAAAAAGCGACTGGTCGGAGTGTTCCGGTACGCTATTTACTCTCTCAATTTTCGGATTTGAAAAATAGAGTGCTCCACTTTTGCGCCGTTCGGAAACCTTGCCCTCCGCTCGGACAAGAGCGCCATCAGCGATCATTTTTGCGAGGTATGGTTGGTTGAACCAAATGATTTTTATTTTTCCCGTGCCATCGTCCAAAACGCCCTCCGCCATCGGGATTTTTTTAAAAAATGCCTTGGAGGTTTTGAGCTTCCCAATTGTGCCGTACACCGCCGCGCTGTCGCCTTTTTGCAGTGTTGCGATAGTTTTCACCAGAACCGCGTCGCCATACCGAGTGGGGAAGTGGTACAGCAAGTCCTCCACGGTGGTTACGCGAAGTTTATAAAGCGCTTTTCGCTGTGAAGGCGAGAGACGAAACACTGTTTCAATCTGGGCGTCAAGTGTCATCTTACTCAAAAGTCTACCATAATCTTTTGGCCAACACGGGCGTTAATGGTAACATGGTCCCATTAGAAGCCGCGGTCGCTATTCGAGAAGAGAACATCATTAGTTACACTATTCATTACCATTACTTGCAGAACAGCACTGGTCATAATACGACCGCGACCTATTTCTAACGGGATGAGAAACACTATGCGGGACAACCCACAGAAGTTTTTGGAAGTAGCGCTCCAAGCTGTTAAGAAAGCTGAACCAATTTTTCGCAAGTCATTTGGCAAGCCGTCCGGCGTTGTCGAGAAACAGCAAGGCATATACAAGAGTCCGGTAACGGATGCGGACAAAGCGATTGAGACCGTTATCACATCAGTACTCGCAAAAGAGTTCCCCGCCCACTCAATTTCCGGAGAAGAATTTCCCGCGCAGAAGAAACAAAGTCCATACACCTGGTACATTGACCCGATTGACGGGACAATCAGTTATATACGAGGACTTCCGTGCGCGTCCATTTCGCTCGGACTTTGGAAGGAAGAGACGCCAATGGTCGCGTTGATTGTCGATCCTCTGGGACGTACCGCCTATTCCGCCATACGCGGAAAAGGCGCCTTCAAAAATGGGAAGGAGAGACTTTCGGTGTCTTCCGTCGCGCGCGTGAGCGATGGCTTAGGAAGCGTGGGGCGCATGAAGATTCTCGCTGATGATCTCGCCCTGCAGCGAGTCGCGCGAATGGCGTATCGTGGGCGGGCGTATGGCGGAGGAGCGTTTGAGCTCTGTTACATCGCGGAGGGGAAGCTTGATTTCTCCGTCAGCGAGCGAATCAAAGTGTATGACGTGGCGGCGGGAATGCTTATTCTCGCTGAAGCCGGCGGCACAGCGACCGATTGGGAAGGAAAGCCATTTGTATCAACCGCCACACAGTTTGCCGCAAGCAACGGGAAAATCCATGAAGAACTGCTTGAAACGCTTCGAGGTTAGAAATCCATGCGGAATTCAAAGCCGTGTTTCTTTAGCCCAAGCTTTTCGTAGAGACGGTGCACCTCTTCTCGCGCCATCCGGCTCGTGCCGATAACTTTGTAACAACGGAGTCGTTTTGCTTCCTCAATCGCCTCCTTGACAAGAGCGCTTCCGGTGCCCTTTTTTCTGTACGCTTCTTTCACAAACAGGTCCTCAAGAAGCCCGTACGGCTCTTTGTGAGAATCATTTCGTATGATATACAGGTACACAACTCCAATCTCCTCACCGTTTTCCACGGCGCTAAGACGAACGACATTTTGCCCATTTTGCTTGTGTTCCTTCTGTATCTCCATATCTTTTCTGAAAGCTATTTTATAAGGTCCCAAATAATTTCCGCGATTTTTTCCGAGTCGTGCCGCACGTGGCTTCGAGAAAGGCCGTCGCCTTTTGCCTTTTTCTCTAGGTGATTTGAAATGACTGCCTTCGCGATTACTTGCATACCAAGCTTCTTTACCTTTTCAATATCCGGCTGTACGAAAGACGCTTTTTCCTTTACATATCGAGCCAAAATGTTGGGTCGTGGTTTTTGCGTATTCACGATAACCGCATCTATCGCCGGCGAATTTTCATTTCCGTCGAGATACGCATTCACCTCGCGGACAAAGTCAGAAACCTTGAATCCGTCGGTTTGGCCGAGCTTGGTCATGATGTTCGTAATTAAGATTTTCTTTCCTTTAGATGCCTTGATAGCTTCGACAATTCCTGGGACAAGCAGATTCGGAAATGTGGACGTGTACAAATCGCCCGGCCCGAGCACTATCGCATCCGCCCGCGCAAGCGCGTCGAGCACCCTCGGATTGGCTTCCGCCTGTTTGCCTGAACGAATCTTTTCTCCGAAAATTCGCGCGGGGGTGAGCATAAGTTTCTTTATCGGCGCGCGCTTCTTTGTAGCCGGTTCATCTAGTTCGTGTTCGCTTTTAATGAGCATGCCATCCGCAAGTCTGGCAGAGAGCGTCGTCGGCTGTCTTGAGACGAACAGCACCTCGCCGCGGACGTTAAGAAGTCGCGCCGCTTCCGCGATAGCTCCCTCTGGAGAGCCGCTTATTTTCTGAAGCGTCGCGAGAATGATATTGCCAGCATTGTGGCCCTTGAGAGAGCCGGTATCAAATCGGTAGGTGAACAGCTTTTGCAGCGTCGGAACCGTGTACGACAGGCCGATGAGACACTGCCTGATGTCCCCCATGGGCATGATGCCAAGGTCTCTACGGAGTACGCCGGTGGAACCGCCGTCGTCGGCGGTTGAGACAATCACGATGTTGTTGATGGGGAACTGCCGCAGCCCCTGCAGGAGCGTGAATGTACCGGTACCTCCTCCGATGATGACGACGGTCTTCACAGAAGAATGAAGAATATAGTAGGTAGTATTTAGAATATAGACAAGAAAACAAATATTTTCTTCAGGTCTATAGTCTATCTACTAAGTACTAATTACTGAATTATTTGTAATTTCCTCCCTGCTCGCTCAAGTGCCTCAATTGCCTTATCAAGCTGTTTTTTCGTGTGCGCCGCGGAAATCTGAACGCGTACCCTGCCTTTTCCTTTCGGCACTACCGGATACGCAAAACCGCGGACATATACTCCTTCTTTGAGAAGCTCATCGGCAAGCGCCATTGTCTTTTGTTCGTCCATGGTCATGATGGGCGTTATGGGGTGACAACCCCCGCCCTCGCCGATTCGGGCACCCCCTTTGCTAAGGGGGATTCTTCCGCCTACGTTATAACCCAACTTCTCCAATTTTGTTCTGAAATATGTTGTGTTTAGAGTGAGTTTCTCCTTAAGCGGTAGGAAATCCTTGTCGAAGTGCAAAAGTACGAATAGCGCCGCGCCCGCGATGGCCGGCATAAGACTGTTGGAGAAAAGATAGGGGCGGCTTTTCTGTCGAAGCAGGTTAATAATTTCTTTTCGTCCCGTTGCGAATCCCCCGCCCGCGCCGCCGAGCGTTTTGCCGAAGGTAGAGGTAATAATGTCTACCTTTCCTAATATCCCTCTTTCCTCAATACTGCCGCGGCCGGTCTTTCCCAACACTCCCGAACCGTGCGAGTCATCCACCGCAAGGAGCGCGTCATACTTCTCCGCGAGCGTTTGGAGCTCGTCAAGCTTCGCGATTTCGCCGTCCATTGAGAAGACACCATCAGTAACAATGAGTCTTCTGCGCGATTCTTTTGCCTTGGCCAGATGCTTCTCAAGTTCTTCCATGTTGCCGTGCGCGAAACGAAAACGTTCTGCTCTGCAAAGCCGCACGCCGTCAATGATGGAGGCATGATTTAATTCGTCGGAGAATAGAGCGTCTCTTTCAGAGAGCAGGACTTCAAAAAGTCCGGCGTTCGCGTCAAAGCAGGAGGTGTAAAGAATCGTATCTTCCGTCTGGAAGAATTTTGAAATGGCCGCCTCAAGTTCCTTGTGCAGGTCGGTTGTCCCCACAATGAAGCGGACGCTGTTTGGACCGAGCGAGTACTTTCGTAACGCCTTTCCCGCGGCTCGTATCACTCCGGTGTGCTGGGCCAACCCAAGATAGTTGTTGGAGCAAAGGTTAATGAGTTTTTTGCCGTCAACTCTGATTGTCGTCCCGAGGCGGCCTTCTATCGTCTTTTCCACCTTAAAAAGCCCGTCCTCGCGCATGGACTGGAGCTCCTTTTCTATTTCCGTTTTGAATTCGTTTGAAAACATATTGGTAAAAATAAACTGTCCAAAACACAGCATCCAAAATCCAAACAAAACACAAGCCGTTCAAAACACAAAAAGTTTACGCCTTTGGATTTTATGCAACTCGTTTGGTTTTTTGCATATTGTGCTTTGTGTTTTCTCCTGATTCTAGACTTCAATCAGGAGTTTGGGGTGCTTCGCCAACATCTCCTCAAAACGCCCCTTAGTATACTCTTTTAGCGGCAGGATAGTGCCTTTTCCTTGATTCAGAATGATGTTCCAGATGTCCTCTTGGATTTTGTTCTTTGCGTCCGAAAAAAGCCGCTGTGTCGTTTCCCATGTTTCGGGGAGGCGACGCCCAATGACCGCGTGCACCGTGATGCCGCGCACAATGAACCGGTTATAGTCTTCAAGCACAAAGTCGCCGCTTTTGATGCCGAATGCAATTACGTCTCCCCCGCGCCGTGTTGCAAACAGGCAATTATTGAGAGAAGAATTGAACCCCGCCATCTCAAACGAAACGTCA
>MHSB01000030.1:8558-8663 GCA_001821155.1 Candidatus Taylorbacteria bacterium RIFCSPLOWO2_01_FULL_50_130
TTGTGTCTCCAGATTTCTTCTCCAATTCTCCCTTTGGAAAAGGGAGTACCGCCGTCTTCGGCGGGGAGGGATTTTTGAAATCCTCCGTCTCGCGGACTCGATACC
>MHSB01000030.1:8747-13506 GCA_001821155.1 Candidatus Taylorbacteria bacterium RIFCSPLOWO2_01_FULL_50_130
TGCGAAACCGGATTCGGTTCAATGCCGATGATGGACGCGGCTTTGAGTCCGCGCGCGACGAGCGTAAGAAAAAGGCCGATAGGGCCGAGACCAAAAATGGCGATTGTTTTCCCTTTAAGCGGTACCTTGCTTGCGGCATGCACCGCATTGCCAAATGGCTCTTGCAGGGCGCCGAGTTCCGGCCGTGTCTTAGCGGTATCCGTTTTCCATACGATGCGCACCGGTAATTTCACGAATTCCGCGAATCCGCCGTCTTGTGAAATTCCGAGGATTTTCTCGTTGGTACAGACGTGCTTTTCACCGCGGAGGCACTGGAAACATTTGTTGCACACGACATGCGATTCCGGTGCCGCAAAGTCGCCGACTTTGAGCGGAGCGACGATCCCCGCCTCGGAAGACCTCGGCGTCCCCTTTATTATGAGGGATGGGGCTAACGCAGACGCTTTACTTCCCAGTGCGACGACCTCGCCAAAGAATTCGTGCCCCAAAATCCGGCGGGTCTTTCCTTCCGCCTTGATGCTCCCTAAGATTTGGTCCTTGAATGCGGTGCGGTTCCAGATGCCCCGGTCAGTCCCGCAGATGCCGGCGTAGTACACCTTGAGGAGCGCCTTGTCCGCGTCGGTCGGGTCCTTCTTCTCATTCAAAACGGGCGCGGGGACATCCTGCAGTTCAAAACCGCGAGTATTCTCCCATGAGCCGAGAGTTGTGTCGAAGACAAGGGCTTTCATACGATACATATCGAATTTCGAATATTAATACCTAAAAATATTGAATCCCGAATACAAAATATATAACAAAGAACGCATTTTAGTTTTTTGTATTTAATTAGGACTTACGCATTTCTTCCTTTTCTGTCATTCCCGTCCCCGATCAGGTCGAGGGCAAGCTACGGCGGGAATCCAGTATTTGGCCGTTTTTTAACGCCCTGGATTCCCGTTCCCCGCCTTCGCGAGGACAAGCTTCACGGGAATGACACCGATTGCGTAAGTCCTATTAATGTTTGACTTACCTTTTTGAGATTCAATATTTGGTATTCGATATTACTCTACTGTAACGCTCTTCGCGAGGTTCCTCGGCCTATCGGGATCGAGTCTCCGTTCAAGCGTCAGGTAATACGCAAAGAGCTGGAGCGGAACAACGGCGAGAATAGGGGAGAGCATTTCAAGCGTTTTAGGAATATAGAGGGCATCATCGGCCAATCGCATTATGCGCCTATCTCCCTCGGTCGCTACCGCAAGCACTCGCCCGCCTCGCGCCTTGATTTCCTGTATGTTTGAGAGCATCTTATCATACACGCTTGTCTCCGGCGTTATGGCAATTGTCGGGAAATTTTTGTCTATGAGGGCGATGAAGCCGTGTTTCATTTCTCCGGCTCCGCATCCTTCCGCATGAATGTACGACGCCTCTTTTACCTTGAGCGCGCCCTCAAAGGCAGTCGCAAAGTTATACTTTCGTCCGAGGTAGAGCAAGTGCTCGTACTTCGCGTATTTTTTCGCCAGCTTTTTTATTTCCTTTTCTTGCGCGAAAATTTTCTCAATTTTCTTCGGAAGTTCCTCTAGTTCTTTGGCTATTCGTTTGCCGGCGGAGAGGGACATTTGCCGCTCTCTTCCCAAGTGCATCGTTAAGAGAACGAGCACGACGAGCTGTGAAATGTACGCTTTGGTTGAGAGGACGCTCACCTCCGGACCCGCATGATTGTAGATGCCGGCATCAGTTTCGCGCGCGATACTGGAGCCAACGGCGTTTGTGACGCCAAGCGTCATGGTCCCCTTTCGTTTTGCTTCACGCACCGCTTCAAGCGTATCCGCGGTCTCGCCCGATTGCGAAATGGCAATGACGAGGGTTTCTTTGTCTAGTACTGGTTTCCGATACCTAAACTCTGAAGCAGACTCCACCTCAACGGGGATTCCCGCGTACTCCTCAATCATGTACTCGCCGACGCGCGCCGCATGCAAGGCCGTACCGCACCCGACGATGATAATGCGCTTCGCGTTGTGAAGCGATTGCGTGATGTTCTGAAGCCCTCCGAGGTTTGCGAGGCCGTTTTCCATGATGAGCCGCCCGCGCAAGGTGTTTCTGACCACTTCCGGCCCTTCTCGAATCTCCTTCAGCGTGAAATGGGGAAACCCGCCCT
The DNA here is from genome assembly GCA_001821155.1 of Candidatus Taylorbacteria bacterium RIFCSPLOWO2_01_FULL_50_130. Classification (GTDB taxonomy): domain Bacteria; phylum Patescibacteriota; class Minisyncoccia; order Phycocordibacterales; family UBA10002; genus UBA10002. Next base: position 10,882 of record MHSB01000030.1, read on the forward strand.
TTTGCGTGTTATCCGCGCTCCATTCGATCATTTCGGCGCCACGAGTCACTAATTTGTTCTGTAGCGTGCGTACCGCGTGCCCCTTTGCAGTCACGACGGCCATTTCTCCGTCTTCAAGATAGAGCACGGTGCGGGTGTGGGGGAGGAGCGGCACGGCATCGGAGGCAACAAAATTTTCCCCCTCGCCTAATCCAATCGCGATTGGAGCTCCCATGCGAGCAGCGATTATTTTTCCCGGCAGAACATTCGGCATCACCGCGAGTCCATACGTCCCGCGGAGCCGAAGAAGGGCGAATTGCACGGCCTTCTCGAGATTTTGCGCGTCCCGGTATTCTTCTTCTATGAGGTGCGCGATTATTTCCGAGTCGGTTTCGGATTTGAAAATGTGTCTTTTCTTTGTAAGTTCCGTCCGCAGTTCCTCGTGATTTTCAATGATGCCGTTATGCGCGATAAAAAAAGATTTCGTGCAGTCGGTATGCGGATGCGTATTCCTTGTAGCCGGTTTTCCGTGCGTGGCCCAGCGCGTGTGGCCGATGCCGGCCATTCCGCTTAGGGTCTTTCTCTCGCAACGCGAGGCGAGCACCGCGACCTTGCCGATCGCTCTCGCGGTTTTTACTCCTTTTTTGCCCGCGACGGCGACTCCGGCGCTGTCATATCCGCGATATTCAAGCCGCCGAAGCCCGTCTAAAAGAATCGGCAACGCTTCTTTTTCTCCGACGTATCCGATGATGCCGCACAAGGAGGTTAAATAAACTCTAAATTCTAAACTAGGACTTACGCATTTCTTCCTTTTCTGTCATTCCCGTCCCCGATCAGGTCGAGGGCAAGCTACGGCGGGAATCCAGTATTTGGCCGTTTTTTAACGCCCTGGATTCCCGTTCCCCGCCTTCGCGAGGACAAGCTTCACGGGAATGACACCGATTGCGTAAGTCCTATAAACTCTAAATCCTAAACAAATCCCAAACCGTACATCTACAGTATCTTAACCAGGAACATAGATATAACCTCCACTGCAGAAGAAATGTCGCAAAAGTCCCGCGAAAGAAAACAGGGCTCACCTTGCGTTTTTTACAAGGGCGGACTCTGTAGAACTAACGCCGATTGGAGAAGGCAAGCGCGAGCGCCGCGAGGGCGAGTGAAATGTCGCGAAAGAGAATGTCGACTTGACTCCAGTTGAAATACACAACGCTCCCCAGAAAAAGCGCCGCAGCCACGGACGGAATCACAATGCGCCAGCCGGAGAGAATCCAGAGCGCGATGACAATGTGTAAAGCGGCGAGTCCCAGGAGCAGTGTGCCCTCCGAAAGACCAACATTCGTTACAAATGCAGGAATATAACCGGCCCAGTCATTAGGATTCGCCCAAAAGCCGTACGCAGGGTAGAGAAACGCAAATGAAAGGCCGACGCGCAGTAACAGTGAGGATATTTTGCTCATGTTGATGTTGTGCCACCTGGCTGCAAATTCCAAGCTCCAAGCACCAAATTCCAAGCAATACCCAATATCCAAAACCACAAATACTCAAACGAAGAGTTTCGGTTTAGGATTTTGAAATTGGGATTTGTGATTTGTCTGGGATTTGGAAATTGTGATTTGGAATTTTACTCGACAATGACCGTCCCCGTCATTGTTGAGTTTAGGTGGTCATGGTACTTCCACGTGCCGACTTTTTCAAAAACAAAGCGAAATTCGGTTTTCCCGCGCTGCTCGGTTTTATACTGGTCAAACTCCGGATAGATAGTATGCGTCGGGTGTTCATCCGAGGCAACCGACGCGCTTTTGCCGGTCTTGTTTTCAAACACCGCCATGTCGCCCTTCTTTACGGTAATGGTCTTCGGAGAAAACCCCTGCGAGGTGTACGTCACCTTCCACTCCTTTGAAGCAATCATTTCCGGCGTGTCGGTTCCCGGAACGGGCATGGCGGAACTCGTGCCTGCCTCTTTCTTTTCCTCCGCCACAATATCTCCGCACGCCACATAGGTCTTGAGGTCGGCTACTGATTTATGAACGTTAATCGCGAGCGGAAGTTCGGAAATAAGTTGTGAAAGTGTCAGGTTCGGAATGTCCGTGATAGACGCGCCCTTATCAATATTCGTGAGCGGGTACTTCACCGCGCCCGGGTTTGGACAACTTCCGAGATGTATGTGCGCCGGTTGCGGCTCAAGCGGCGGTTTGCCGACGAGATTTACAATGATTCGCACCGTGCTTGTTCCGGTCTGCACCAACATCGCCTGTCCTCCCTGACCGGAAGCGTTCTGCTCGCTCAGTTTTGTCTGCAGCGTGGTCGGTCCCATAAACACCTCTTTTTCTTTCGTATCGGTGCCCGGCACCGGCATACCACTCTCTGCCGGTCGATTTTCTTTGCTCGCTTTTTTATCCATCGCTTTTTTAATTCCGTATGCTCCGCCGCCGATGACAAGAAGCGCGATGATAATCGCCGCAATCGGCGCAAATCCCTGCTTTGTGTTGCTGTGCATAGTTTTTATTGATCAATGACCACTCCTAATAAGATTAAACCATCTGCAGTACATTGAGATGGTTACAAAACTATTCTTGCTGCAATTTGTCCTTTTTGTCCGATACTTCGTCAAGCTGGCGCAAAATGATTTTCGTCGTAGCCGGGCTA
>MHSB01000031.1 GCA_001821155.1 Candidatus Taylorbacteria bacterium RIFCSPLOWO2_01_FULL_50_130
TGACCATGTATATACATCCGTATATACTTTTGGGTATGACTACAAAGGTACAAAAGTGGGGAAATAGTTTGGCGGTACGGCTTCCTAGTCGGTTGGTGAAGCGTTTCGGGCTGAAGCCGGGAAGCCGCGTGTTCACCGAAGAAACCGAAAAAGAAATCATCATTAGACCGCTCCAAAAAAGAGAGGAGACTTTAGATGATTTGCTTGCTCGGGTAACATCCGAAAATATTCATCCGGAAACCAACTGGGGAAAACCGGTTGGTAGGGAAATATGGTAAGGCGCAGTTACATTCCTGAACGGGGAGACATAGTATATCTTACGTTTGACCCCGTGGAGGGGCATGAGCAAGGCGGCCGAAGACCAGCCGTGGTATTAAGTTCCCGAAAGTACAATGAACGTATCGGATTAGCTACAGTGTGTCCGGTTACTTCTCGCATCAAAGGATACCCTTTTGAGGTTTCCCTTTTCCTTCAGGGAAGAATCTCCATGATTTTGTGTGACCACCTCCGAAGTGTTGCGTGGAAAAAACGCCGCGCGACATTTATTACTTCTGCCAGCTTCTCTGTGCTTTCCGAGGTCATCCGCAAGATTGAGCTTCTCTTGACGCAATAAAAAGATGCCCATTCTCCAAACCAAACATCTCTACAAACATTTTGACGGAGTGATACCCGCAAGGCGGGAAATTCGAAATTCGAATACCTGCCCGACTTCGCCTTGAGCACATTGCCCTTTAATAACATGCGCGGTATCCTTTTTCCACACCAGCGTTTTGCCACTGGTAGGTAATAGAAGGGCGAACTCAAGGCAGGCGGGTCGAAATTCGAAACAAATTCCAATGAATCAAATTTTACAAACAAGGCATATAGAGAAACACTTTGATGGGGTCAAGGCGGTAAATAAGCTTTCGCTGTCGTTTGAGAAAGGGAGGATTACGGGAGTGATTGGACCGAATGGGTCGGGAAAAAGCACGCTCATCAATCTTCTCACCGGCTTTATACCGTTTGATTCTGGTGAAATCGTCATCTCGCAAAAGCTCCACTTTACCAAAGTAAAGTGCAGCGATGTAGCCGGATACGGGCTGACGCGCACCTTTCAGGATGTGCGGCTGTTTGAACAGATGCCGGTTTTGGACAATGTTCTTGTCGTGCTCACTGAACGAAGTGTATTTGGCGCGCTCTTTGAAAGGCACGGCACGTTGCACCTTACAAAAGCGGAAGAAGCACTGAAACGAGTTGGTTTGTGGGAGAAGCGCCACGCGCTTGCAAACAACCTCTCGTATGGGCAACGCAAACTTCTTGAAATCGCCCGTGTCCTCGCCATGAATCCGGAAATTGTTTTTTTCGATGAACCATTCGCCGGTCTCTTTCCCGAAATGCTGAAAGTGGTAGTGTCGGTGATGCAGGAACTGAAGCGGCAAGGCAAAACGCAGATTCTGGTAGAGCATAATATGGAGCTTATACGGGAGCTTTCTGACTGTTGTGTAGTGCTTGATTCAGGGGAGCTTCTCGCGGAAGGAGAACCGCAGGAGGTGCTTTCAAGAAGAGATGTGATTGAAGCGTACCTCGGGGAGTAACACAATCCTTAAGCTTTAATCCTTCATCCTTAACAAAGATGGAAAACGAGGTACAAACACAACCAAAACCGAATGGCACACGGGCCGCGCTGTGGCTTGTAGCCATCGTCGTCATCGCGGTGTTCTGGTTTGCGTGGAGCAAGCAGACACCAGGCAAGACAATTAAAGTCGGGGCCATTTTCCCGCTTTCGGGGGCGAATGCAGTATACGGAGAGATGGCGAAGAAAGGAATCGAGTTAGCGCTTAAAGGGGACAGTTCAAACATAACCGTGGTGTATGAAGACAGTAGTTTCAGTCGGTACCCGCGCTAAGTGCGTACGAAAAGCTTAAGGCAGAAGGAGTGACGCTCTTTCTCACGATAGGTTCGCAGGTTGCGGCAACAATTGGGCCAAAGGCAAGGACAGATAAGCTCATGAATTTCGAATTGACGGCAGTCACGCCAGTTTACGCGGACGGCTCCGTGTTTACCTGTCGTGCCGCGCTCACTGTTGATCCATCAGCCCAACTTCTCGCGGGCTATATCGAGGAGGAGCGACTGAACCGAATTGCACTGTTTGTTACGAATGATGAGCAAGGAGAATCCTATGAGACAAAACTATCCGCGTTGGTTCTGCCGTTTGCGGAGATTGTCCGACGCGAGCGTTATCAGTTGACCGATATTGATTTTCGCACACAGATTACGCGGATTAAAGCATCGAAGCCGGACGCGCTTCTCGTCATTGCGCCGGGGCAACACGCGCCTCGTATTTTACAGCAGCTGCGAGAACTCGGCTTCAACAGGCCGTTGCTCTCAAACAATTGGACGATTAAGAATCCGTTTCTTACCGACTTATCACTCGCGAACGGAGTTGTTTTTACGGACTATCAGTATCAAATGGACGAGCCTTCAAGCGGGAACACTATGAGAAATGATTTTGTGCAACACTTTAGAGAAACCTACCGTGAAGACCCACCCATTGTTGCAGCCACCGCGTACGACGCCTTAAACCTAATCGCATCTGCGGTCAATCAAGGTATCACCGATGCTTCCAGTGTTGCTTCGTTTATAAGTCGAACTAAGGATTATCCTGGCGCTTCAGGCGACTGGACATTCAATTCGGACTGCGAGGCCAGTCAGGGCGCGGTTTTGCGCGTGGTGAAAAACGGGCAGTTTGTGCCGCTGGGCGAATAGATGAGATACCTCTGCTCCTCTTTACCCAAGTAAAGAGAAGCGGGGGGAGGGGACGAGATAAACTAGATTTGGTATCATTTACATCATAACGATACGGTTATCCGATGGAGTTGAGGGAGAGCGCTTCCCAAGATTCTCGTTGCCGTGAGGATATGCTCCTTACGAGCTTGCCGAGATTTTTTCCAAGCGAGTAAACGAGCGTCCCCATCGGGTAATCAGACTGGAAAAGTATCTGGATTCCCGCCTACGCCTACCTGTGCGTGTCCGCACGCAGACAAGCGGGAATGACAGAGATAGGGAAGATGAAAGAAACACTGCTCAAAGTTGAAAATGCGCATGTGCATTATGGAGGGGTGAAGGCTCTTGATGGCGTGAGCGTGTCGCTTGATGAGGAGGAGATTGTGGCGCTGATGGGACCGAACGGCGCGGGGAAATCAACGATACTGAAAACCATTTTTGGACTTGCTGAACTTAGCGCAGGCAGAGTGTTCTGGCATGAGCACCCCGTAAATCCCGTGCCGCACAAAATGGTTGCGGAAGGCATCGCATTCGTGCCGCAAGGAAGGAGAGTGTTTCGTCACCTTACGGTGCGAGAGAATCTGGAAATTGGCGGATTTATTGTTCGTGATAAGAAATCACTTCAGGAAAGAATAGACGAAGTGCTTGAATTTTTCCCCGCGCTTAAACAGAAACTCAACGCGAAATCCGCTGCGCTCTCCGGCGGGCAACAACAGATGCTTGCGATAGCGCGGGCGCTCGTTACGCGCCCGCGCGTGCTCCTATTGGATGAGCCTTCGCTTGGTCTCGCGCCGAAAATCGTGAAAGAGGTATTTGCGAAGATCAAGGAAATAAATGAGCGGCACAAAACGGCTATTTTTGTGGTTGAACACAACCTGAAGCCACTTCTGCACATCGTAAATCGCGCTTATGTTCTCGATAAAGGGATGGTGGCGGCGGAAGGGACGCCCGACGACATATTTAAGAACGGGATATTGGAGAAAGTATTCTTGGGGAAAGTCTGACGATAAAAACACAAAGCACGGCACACAAAGCCCAAACAAAGCACAAATGAAGAAGAATTTTCGCAGTGTAGCAGCTCGTAACGCCGTGATTAGAGAATCCTTACTCGTTTATTCTCTGATTTTACCGTATGCTACGTAAGCACGATCGTACTTACATGGCATTTGAACGGTTTTGCATTTTGCCTACCTCGTAAGTACTTTGTGTCCTTCGAAGTTTGGTTTTTTGTGCTGTTTGTGTTTTGTGCGATGTAAGTGTTAAGATATCGCTATGTCAAAAACAATTTGGATACTCATTATTCTTGCCACGCTCGGTTTCGGCGGTTGGGGCGTTGTAAAATTGGCAAAGGAAGATGCTCCGACGGGCCCCGACCGAAGCGTGTTCTTTCCCGCGCAAAATCGCGAGCATATTGAAGTGGGGGCGGAGCATCCGGCGTTTAGTTCCAATCCGCCGTCGGGAGGATGGCATTATTCTCTCACTGCCAAGAAGAAATTCTATGACGAGCCGATAAACGACGGATACGTCATTCACAATCTGGAGCATGGGGATATATGGATTACGTACCATCCGCGCGTGTCGGAGTCTGTGAAAGATGAGATCAAACAGTTCGCTTTTCCCAAAGTACTTATCAGTCCCCGCGAGGCGAACGAAACGGATATCGCGCTTGTCGCGTGGGAGAGGGTTGATGCGTTCAACCTCGATGGCGGAAGCGTTCCGGAAGAGCGAATTAACGACTTTATCAAACGGTATCGCGATCAGGGTCCGGAGAAAATTCCACTCGGCGTTATGGAAGCCATCTTTAACTGAAAAACACAAAGCGCCGTGTCCAGTATCCAAACAAACTTTCCAAAGCACCGTGCACAAAAACCGAACAGAGAAGCGGGTTTGTGTTTTGAGTAGTTTGTAGTTTTGTTTGGGTTTTTGTGCGGTTTGTGTTTTGTAAAGTTTTTAATCATGCCTTTGATATTGGATGGCAAAAAGGTGCGGGGTGAGATTGCAAAGACACTTCGACGAAAGGTCGAAGCGTTTTCTCCCAAGCCGAAACTCGCGATTGTCCAAGTCGGAACAAATAAGGAAAGTTCCGCATATGTCCGGCAAAAGAAAAAATTTGGGGAGAGTATTGGCGTGCTCGTTGACTATCTTAAAGCGCCGGAGTTCATCACGGAAAGCGAGCTTATCTTGAAACTCAAGGAACTCAACGCCGACAGCTCCGTCAGCGGCATCATCGTTCAGCTTCCGCTTCCGTCCGCGCTTTCGGTTGAGAAGACCATCAATGCGATTGACCCCGAAAAAGACGTTGACGGGCTCACCGCGGTGAATGAACAACTGTTTAAAGAGGGGAAGCCCCGTTTCATTCCCGCGACGGCGCGCGGCATCATTGAGCTTCTGGAGTGGTATCACCTGCCGCTTTTCGATGCGAAGGTTGCCGTACTCGGACGCTCCAAACTTGTCGGCGCGCCCACGGCGCTTCTCCTCAAGAAAAAGGGGGCGTTGGTGACGGTGTGCCACAGCAAAACTCCCAACACCAAGACGATTACCCGCAGGAGTGATATCATTATTGTTGCGATAGGCAAGCCGAAACTCATAACCGCGGAGTACATTAGGCGGAACAGGACGCAAACAGTCATAGACGTCGGCATCAACGCCAGGACAGAGGTCGGCGAAGCGAAACTCCTTGAAGAAATACCACGTAGCGTCATTGTTGGGGATGTTGACTTTGATGAGGTGAAGGATAAAGTCGCGGCGATTTCTCCGGTTCCGGGCGGCGTCGGACCGATGACGGTAGCGGCGTTATTCGAGAACGTGGTATCCGCCTACGAAATGCAGACCGTTCCTGTTTGAAAAGGGTACGTAAGAAAAGGATGAACGTTTCGTCTCTTTGTGTGTCGGGAATTTTTTATTCATAATGTAGAAGGGGAACTGACGGTTTCGTTTACGCGGCCGTTATGCTCCTACACATGAGCCATGTTTGAAAATGAGACCATACGAAAGAGCGCAATCGTGGTTTGCGCAGTGTTGGCGCTATTTTTACTGGCAGAAACGATAGGCGAGGTCAAGTCGTATCGCTACATCGGCTCCTATCCTTCATCGCCGAGTCAGATTAACGTTTCCGGCAAAGGCGAGGTCGTCGGCATTCCCGACATCGCGACTTTTTCATTTAGTGTGACTGAAGAGTCACTTATCGTCAGTGAGGCGCAGAGTGAATCGGCGAAACGGGTAAATGCTATTCTCGACTATTTGAAGAAAAACG
>MHSB01000032.1 GCA_001821155.1 Candidatus Taylorbacteria bacterium RIFCSPLOWO2_01_FULL_50_130
CTTTCCGGAAATCGGCTTTTGAAACCAGTTGCATTCCTTCAGCGTAATACTTTTCACTCCATTGTGAAGTTCTTTCTTCCCGAATTTTGGCGATACGGTTATGGTATTTTTTCGGATGTCTTTCGCGATGACATAGTGCGGACTCATGCGCGCTCGCGTGCTCTTAATTCTAAAACCGCGCCGTTCTCCGAGCGTCAGGAAAAAACCTCCATCATGTTCTCCGACCACATTCCCTTTCGCATCCAGCACGTCCCCCGGTTTCTCCTTGATGTAGCGGCCGAGAAATTCCTTCATATCTACTTTGCCGACAAAACAGAGACCCTGGCTATCCTTCTTATCGGCGGTAATCAGTCCGAATCTTTTGGCGAGCTTTCGCACGTGCGTCTTCCGCATTGCGCCAATGGGGAAAAGAATATACGGCAGTTGCTCCTTTCGAATTTGCCACAAGAAGTAGCTTTGGTCCTTCTGCGAGTCAGAACCGGTTAGCAACGAGTAGTCAGTGGTTTGGAGTCTAGGATTTTGAATTTTGGATTTGCTTGTAATTTGTGGTTTGTAATTTGTGGTTTTCCGTATTCGACTGTAGTGTCCCGTCGCGACAAAATCGGCGCCGTTTTTAAACGCCCAGTCGTAAAACCTGCCAAACTTGATGAAACGGTTGCACATCACATCCGGATTCGGAGTTTTTCCCGCTTTGTACTCGCGAATCATATAATCAACTACTGCTCTTTTGTACTCTTTGGTAAGGTCGAGTTCCCTAAATGGAATCTGGAGCTTGGCGCAAACGCGCATAGCGTCAAGCCGGTCGTCGGCAGACTGGCAGGATTCAAACAGGGTACGACCTTTTTCCCGATACAAGGTCGGACTTTGTTCGAGCGTCGGTTGCCACACCTTGATAAAGATTCCCGTTACATCGCATCCTGCTTGCTTTAACAATGCGGCCGAAACCGAACTGTCTACTCCGCCTGACAATCCCACGAAGACCTTTCTTTTAAGAGGGGTATTTGTTTGTTTGTGTTTATTCCAAATTCTGGTCATATTCGTTTTGTTGACCGGTCGAGACGATAGGAAAATGGCCAGGATTGCGCAAAGCGCCGCGGGAATAGTCCAGGTCCGTTTCAAATCATTCTCAGCTGAAGCGAGTTCGCTCCCTCAACCTGCAGGCCTCACGTCTGCAGGCCTTTCTTTTTAACTTACCTTCTAATTCCCTCATCTACCTCTCACTTTCCACTCTCTACCTTCTATTTCCTACTTCCCCAAATACTTCGCCCGATTGACGAGATGCTCCGCATGCGTCGTCGCGTAGTGAATGTCTCCCTCGGGATCGGTCAAATAATACATAAAGTTTGACGGCGTCGGCGTGATCGCCGCGGTTATCGCGTCCAAACCAGGATTATTTATCGGTCCGAGAGGGAGACCCGCAAACCGGTATGTGTTATACGGTGAATCCATCTTGAGGTCGTCCGTCGTTATCTCAAAGGTATTTCTGCCAATGATGTATGGGAACACTGCATCCACCTGAAGCGGCATGCCTCGGTCAAGGCGCTTCCAAAGAATGCCGGACACCTGTCTTCTTGTTTCGGCGGTTCGCACTTCGCCCTCGATGAGGGAGGCCATAATGACGACATCGCGGAACGAGCGGCCAAAATCACGAATCGCCGCCTCGAGCGGGAGCACTCTTTCCGCGAAATTCCGCTCCATCTCCGCGATGATTTCTTCCGCCGAGGAACCTGCTTTGAAAGAATACGTGTCTGGAAACAAATAGCCCTCCTTTTTCGCGGCAACTTTTTCAAAGCGCGCGCGGTCAAAATCAGGCATCGCATCCTGAAGAAGCGCCGCAATCTCGCCGTTGCTAAGCCCTTCCGGTATGGTCACGCGCGTCATCCTTCTGTTCTCTATGCCATAGGTCATTCGCCATGCCAATCGTACGACCGAGAGCGGAGCGGAAAAGTAGTATGTTCCCGCCTTAAGTCCTCGGTTTCCGCCGAGCAACGTACCCCACGCCTTAAACCAAAACGGCGAATGAATGACATTCTTTTCCGGAAGCAAGATGGAGACGCCGCCGAGAGTCATTCCCCGTTCAACGGTGATATAAGCATCTGCCGGAAAATCTTGAGGCGCCCGCCACCATAGCGCATACAGAATGGAAAGCATCGCAAGAAGAACCAACCCGAAATACACAAAAAGGCGCGCTCGGCTTCGCGCTTGCTCCGACATTGGGGCCGGCACAGCGCTTTGCTTGGAAGTTAAAAGCAAATCAAGCGCCGAGTCGGCGTTTTTTGTCTCATTACTCTCCGCGTTCATTTTGCTCTCCCCCTTAATTCATAATTCATGCCTCATATTGGGACTGTTGCCGAATAGCGTTTTTGTCACTTTTTGTCCAAAATAACCCTTATTTCTGCGTGGCAAAAACGACGATTTTGCCATTCGGCAACAGTCCCATATTCTCTAGGACTTCCGTGTTTGGTGTCATTCTCGTAAAGCTTGTCCCCGCGAAGGCGGGGAACGAAAATCCAGAGTAGTGTTTTACGGCCTGGATTCCCGCCGTAGCCTGCCCTCGACCTGATCGGGGGCGGGAATGGCAGAACTGGAATATAGCCATAATTCGCCAAACGCGTAAACCTTAATTTCATATCTTCAGACAGGCAGATTCGCCGGCGGCTCCACTTTCTTTGACGGAATCCGTTCAAATGTCGGCGTCGTCACCACTTGCCCCGGGATATGGAACACGGTCGCCAATTCCTCGGAGGTAAGGAGAAATGGCGTTGCCTTCCAATTGCGATACGGCGCGTAAAAGAAGGAGCGGCGCCTGAATGCGTCAATGAATAGCCTGGCGTATTTGGGAATCCATATATTCATCGCCCAGTTTTTTAACCCGAATAAAAAGAGGAAGTCTTTTGTCGGGTCGGAAATGTCAGTATACCAGCCGAGCTTGAATCCGTTGAGAAGGTTGCTGTTGAATGGTTTTCGAAACGTGCCGAGGAGGCCGGACACGCTTTGCGAGCGCAAGTGGAAGGCCTCTTTCTCCGCGTGGTAGCAAAGCCGGACGGCGCACCAAAATGCGCGCTTATCGAGACTTCTCTCAATGGCCTCCACCTGCTTCTTCTCGCCCTCGGTAAGGGTCGGAACAATCGGGAAACCAGTCTCCGTTTGCTTGCGCGAGCTCTTGGTTTTCGGATCGCGCTTCATGATGCGGTTCACCTCCTTTTCTCCCTCCTCAATCCAATCTTTGTCCTTGAAGAGCTGCCCTTCCTTCAATCCGCGCCGCTTGTACGCCTGCGCGAGTATTTGAATCCATACCTCCTCCCCTTTTTTCATTGACCCGAGATATTCGATGAGCGTGGAGAGCGGGTCAACTTTGTATTCTTCCTCCGTTTCCTTGTCCAATCCATAGTCGACGTACGTCATAATCGGATAAACGTCCGGTTTTTGTAAAACAAAGTAAGTGCCCCACATGAAATTGCGCGGAGAGCGGTATACTTTCTTCTTTGTGTAGTCTTCAGCTTCCACCAACTCAATTGTCGGATACTGCGCGTAAAGTTGCGCTTCAAGAACGTTTCGGTATTTCTTTAATGTCCAAACAAAGAAATGGACATCGCCGCTAAATGACGCGATTTCATATGAAAACCATGGCCGGACTTTCCCATCCCAATATGTCTCGTTGTATTCCACCGAACCGGTTTCGTACATGGCCGTGAAGAAAAGCTCCATGGCTTTCGGAGTCTTTTCAATCACCTTCGGCACCCGTATTTCAAGAAGCACCTCTCCCGCCCTCCGAACGTAGTCGAGTCGGATGTATTTTATCCACAACTCCACAAAGACGCGAAGCAAAAGGATTGGCAGCCAAATGGGGTACCAGGTGTAGACAAAGCCAAACATTTCGCGCCACATCGTGCTTACGGGAATCCGGATGCCGGTATGGTATGCGACAAAACCAATGATTGCCGCGATGATGGCGGAACCCCAGAAAATAAACCAGGTGCCAAGATGGTGCCTTCCGCGCGGAGGCGCGGCAATATCATAGAGAAACTCCCCCGCGATTTCCGCGAGTTCTTCAACGTAATGCATGAGTCGGTCTTTGGTGCTGTGGCCGTGCGCCATAATGGGTAGCTTTCAGCTGCTAGCTGTCAGTTTTTAGAATGCAGAATCTGCTAGAAGCTAGAACCTAAAAGCTAAATGCTTTTCTCAAGTATATCAGCCACATAGCGGAAAAGAAAAACCCCCGTTGTCCACGGGGGCTTCTTCCTTGTTCACTGAATCAGCGAATAGCGGCCGTCTTTCTCTTTCTTGAAAAATTTTGAGTTTTGAAGATTGACCAAAATCGTATTCTCCTTAACGTAACGTTCCTTAAGAACCTTGCCCACAATGTCTTCGCGAGTCAGTGGTCCGTGCTTTGTCAGGATTTTCCGTATCACGTCGCGTACCACGCCGCTCATGTAGCCCCATTCGGAAAGCGCGTAAAGTCCCCTGCCGACAAGCACAAAGCGCGGGTCCTTGATGAGTTCGTTGTGCGTCGTCGCAACATGCGCTTTGCGCGCAAACAGTTTCTCTATTGACTTGGCGACCTCCCTAAAGTGAATGGGCGAGCCGTGTTTTCTAAGCACCAGGAACGCAAAATCGCGCATGCCTTTGGCGCGCACGTTCGGCGAAGTGATAAGCCCCCATTCGCCAAGCGGATTCTTTGAAATCATTTTGGAAAGGTTGAGGTACCGGCGCACCACGTGTTCATTCTTCAGGTGCTCCGCAATGCCCTCGATGTGGGCCAGAAACTTGGAAATGATATCAAGCTCCGAAATCAAATCGCTGTCGCTCAAGCTTTTGTAGAGCTTCTGAAGCGCCTCATGCACCTTGTTCGCAAGTGCTTTGTCAATATACCAGCGATGTTTGAAATGCTCGTCTTCCTTTTCTTTTTTGAAGGATTCATCAACAACGAGCAGAAAATGAATGTAATTCTGCGAGCCCTTGTCCGGGGACGCAAGCGAGAGAAGTTCATCCTCGGCAATGATTCCACCGAGAACGCGCACCAGCTCTTCCAGTTCGGTGAAGAACTGCGTCGCAGATTTATACGGAACGGATTTCCGTATGCTTAAAAGCGCGTGGTTTTCAATCTGGCGGACTCGTTCACGGGTGATGCCATATTTTTTTCCGATGGCCTCCAGCGTCATTTTTCGAGGCGATTCTCCGAGCCCATAGCGACTTACAATGACGTCTCTTGCCCGCTCCGGAAGAGCGGCAAGGAGTTTCCTGGCCGCTTGCTTTGGCTTGAACGTAAACGATGCTACGGGCGTGGAGATTTTTGTCGCCATGGTAATTTTTCACTGTCTCGAGCGCCAAGGCGCGAGTATCGTGAGTAAGTGTGCTTATAATATATAATAAATATATAATATTTGCAGAGAATGTCAAAGTTTTTTCAGTAGGGGAACTTCTTCGACTTTGGTTCAAGGTTCTACTGCTATATTTCTAACATATCTACAGTTCATGTCAATACAATATTCACCAGTCGGTCGGGCACCACAATGACGGAACGAACTTCCTTTCCCTCCAGCCACCTTTGTAGCGACGGCAACTCAACGGCCCTTTTTTTTAGCTCATCTCGTGACAATCCTCGCGTTGCTTCAAAATCTCCGCGAATTCTTCCGTCCACTTGGACCGCAATGATAACGTCTTCTCGCATGACCAGCCGCTCATCGTACGATGGCCACGGTCCATTGTGAACGCTCTTCCTCGTGCCAAGGGCGCTCCAGAGTTCCTCCGAGATGTGCGGAGCGAAGGGGGCGAGGAGTTTGAGAAAGATTTCGAAGTCTGCGCGGGCGATTGATGGTTCTTTATCAAACGCGTTGGCGAGAATCATGAGCGCGCTCACCGCGGTATTGAACCGCAGATGTTCAATGTCTTCCGTTACTTTTTTAATCGTCTGATGCAACAGTATTTTCAGTTGCCGGTTATCGGCTATCGGTTGTCGGTCTGTTTTGTTCTTAAATCTTAAATCATAAATCTTAAATCTGATTCTCCAAACTTTCTCTAAAAATCTTTTTGCCCCCACCAGCCCATTGGTGTTCCACGAGATTGACTGGTCAAACGGCCCCATAAACATTTCATAGACGCGAAGCGAATCGGCGCCGAAGCGTTCCACAATTTCATCGGGATTGATGACATTGCCGAACCGCTTGCTCATCTTTCTTCCATCCTCGCCCATAATGAGACCGACGGGTTGAAGCTTCATAAACGGCTCGACAACGGAAACAATGCCACTATCATACAAAAACTTGTGCCAAAATCGTGCGTATATGAGGTGTCGTGTCGCGTGCTCGGCTCCACCGACATACAAATCCACCGGAAGCCACTTCGCCAAGCTCCGCTTGGCAAATGAATTATGAAGCATGAATTTTGAATTATGCTTTAAGATATACGCGAGATAATACCAGGAAGAGCCGGCCCATTGGGGCATGGTGTTGGTTTCTCGCTTCCCTTTTCCACCGCAACGCGGACACTTCGCATTGACCCACTTTTCTATCGCCGCAAGCGGCGACTCTCCCGTCCCCGTTGGCTCGTAGTATTTCACTTTAGGCAATTTCACCGGCAAGTCTTTTTCCGGCACCGCCACCCACCCCGGATTCATAAGTTCTCCAAGGGAGAACTTATGAGAATTATGAAGTATGAATTTTGAATTATGGTTTTTCGAAGACTCAATCACTTCTTGATTCATAATTCCTAATTCATGATTCTCCGCTTGCTTTTTGCACTTTTCGCAAAAAATCAATGGAATGGGTTCTCCCCAGTAGCGTTGCCTTGAAAACACCCAGTCCTTCAGACGGTATGTAACTTTTCGAGCGGCAATTTTATTTTCTTCCAAATACCTAATGACATCGTTCCTCGCCTCTCGCGCTCTCCGACCGTCAAACTCCTTTGGCTCGGACAAAATACCCTCTCTCATATCGGTAAAACACACTTCAAGATTTTTCACTTTCCTTCGAAGCTCTACATCCTTCGGAAACAAGACCGGCTTCAAACGCAAACCATACTTCTTGGCAAACTTAAAGTCTCGCTCGTCATGACAGGAACATTTCACGATACCGGTACCGTAATCCGCCAGCGCGTAACTTGCCACCCAAATTGGCAGGTCGCCGTTTCCAACCGGGTCAACTGTAAAGCGTCCTGTGAAAATGCCCTCAAGCTCCTTTTCTTCATAACCCGCGGCCGTCCTCCTCTCAAGAAGTCTTTTCGCAAAATAAAGGACTTGCGCGGCCATAGGTGTCTCTTTGACTAATTCTGGCAGGAATGGATGGTCTGGGGCGATGACAACAAAAGTATCGGCAGCGAACGCCTCAAAGTGCGCCGAGAAAGTTTGTATTTTAAGATTGGTGCCTTTGACCGGCGCCGTAAAGAGCATTCCTTCGCTCCGACCAATCCAATTCCTCTGCTGTTCCTTAATGTGCTCCGGCCAGTTGAGCTTTTCTAAATCGGCAAGCAACGCTTCAGCATAATCGGTAATTTTGAGTACCCACTGCCGAATTTTCCTTTTCTCAACCGGCGTGCCGCAACGCTCGCACCGGCCCACTTCCACGTCCTCGTTGGCGAGGCCGGTCTTGCACGACGGACACCAATTTATCGGCTCGTTTGATTGGTAAGCCAGTCCTTTCTTGAAAAGTTCCAGAAAAATCCACTGCGTCCATTTGTAATAGGCGGGGTCGGTGGTGTTTATTTCGCGCGACCAGTCATAGTCAAAGCCCAAAATCTCAAGCTGTTTTTTGTAGCGCGCGACATTTCTTTTGACGGCAGTTTCCGGATTGGTTTTTGTTTTTATGGCGTAATTTTCAGCCGGCAGACCAAAGGCGTCAAAACCCATCGGATGAAGAACCGAATGCCCCTGCATTCTTTTCATTCGCGACACCGCATCAGTCGCAATGTAGCCCTTCGGATGGCCGACGTGAAGCCCTTCGCCGGAGGGGTACGGGAACATATCAAGGATGTAGAACTTTTGACCAGTGACCTTTGACAATTGACCCGTGCGATAAAGTCCTGTCTTCGCCCAGACTCTTTGCCAACGTCTCTCTACCCTGCGATGGTCGTATCCGCGATGCTTGCCCCGCGAGAAATCCGCTCTCTTTTGGCGGTCAGTGGATAATTTCTCACGAAGCCGTTTTTTCTCAACTTTTTTATGAACATATCGTTCCATAAACAAAATAATACAACAGATTTCGAATCTTACAAAAGACACCCTCCCGTAAGCATCCGTGCCTCGGCAGGTGTGGAGAATTGCCACCTCTCGGTGAATTATGAGACTCCCATT
>MHSB01000033.1 GCA_001821155.1 Candidatus Taylorbacteria bacterium RIFCSPLOWO2_01_FULL_50_130
AAATATGAGAAAGCGAAAAAGTTTGGAGTGACAATAGTGGATGAAAAAAGCTTCTTGTCGTTTTTTTCATAAAAGCGCCGGAACCTCTCTCGGTCTCGGCGCCAAAGTCAAATTGCATCCTATCCTAATCGAAACAAATATAATCGCCGGGCATTCCCCTGCGGATCTTATTGCATTCGGTTCCGGCGCTGCCGCCTCCTCCGGTAGAAACGTGCTGTCGGAGGGTTCGGTTTGCGACCCTGCGAACCCGCCGATGCACACTGGACTTGCCGTTGGCGCCGCTTTTGTGTAATCCGAGTCGAATGATGTTTTTGTTCATGGTATGTATTTATTTCGGGAGCAAACGCGATTCAAGAATCGCTATTCTCCGATAAATAAATTATCGGTTTTTCCGGCTTTCGTCAAGAAATGCTCTTGTATACAAATATGTTAGTATGTCTTTTGTGGTCCCATAGTAGAATTTTAATTAAAATTTCATCACAGAATGGTCACTCTGAAGGAAATAGAAAACTTGGCGGCACTCTCGCGTATTGCCCTGACGGCGGAAGAAAAGGAGAAGATGCGAAGCGAGTTTGACGCGATTCTCGCCTATGTCGCTTCAATACGCGAGGTGTCGGCGGCGGTCGTGAAAGACACGCGCTCTATCGTGGCGACCGTAAACGTCATGCGCGAGGACGGAAACCCGCACGAGAGCGGCATCTTCACCGAGACGCTTCTTTCGGCCGCGCCGAAACGGGAAGGAGATTACATTCGGGTCAAAAAAATTCTTTAGCTGTTTAGCTGTTTAGCTTTTTAGTCAGAGTATAAGAAGCTAGTAAGCTTCTATGTCGATAGACCTTAACACACTGACAATAAAAAAGGCCCACGACGCGCTCTTACGCGGCGAGTATTCTGCGCTGGAACTCGCCGAGGCGTATCTTGCGGAGATTGAAAAGAAAAACGAGAGACTCAACGCATACCTTGAAGTCTTTGAGGATGCGCGCGAACAAGCAAAAGAGGCGGATCGCCGCATCAAGGAAGGAAAAGCACGCGTGCTCACCGGCATTCCGCTCGCGCTCAAAGATAACATTTTGATGAAAGGCAAAAAAGTAAACGCCTCTTCACGGATACTTCAGGGTTATGTTGCGCCGTATGATAGTACTGCCGTTTCCAGACTTAAGACGCAAGGCGCCGTGTTTCTTGGCCGAACCAACATGGATGAGTTTGCCATGGGAAGTTCTACTGAAACGAGCTACTTTGGGCCGACAAAAAATCCGTATGACAAGAGCCGCGTTCCCGGGGGGTCTTCCGGCGGAGCCGCTGTCGCGGTGGCTTCAAACCTCGCGCTTGCCGCCCTCGGGAGCGATACCGCCGGCTCGGTCCGCCAACCCGCCGCATTTTGCGGAGTAACCGGCTTCAAGCCGACGTACGGGACCATTTCCCGCCACGGACTCATCGCCATGGGCTCCTCGCTCGATATCATCGGACCCATCGCAAAGACCGCGGAAGACAGTGAAATACTCTTTGACGCAATCAAAGGAAAGGACCCGCTCGACTGCACTTCAATAGAGTTAAAAGTTAACAGTCAAAAGTTAAAAGTTTCCGATTTAAAAATCGGCATTCCGAGAAACTTTCTGGAGATGAAAGGCATTGATGAGGATGTCCTCGCAAGTTTCAACGAATCAATACAGACACTCAAAAAACTTGGATGCGCTGTGCAAGACATCACGCTTCCCACGATTAGGCACGCGCTTGCGGCGTATTATATAATCATGCCCGCAGAGCTTTCCACAAATCTCGCGCGGTACGACGGCGTGAAATACGGATTTTATAAGCCAGGCGACTCGCTTCTCGGCGACTACATCGCGACGCGGACGGACGGATTCGGCAAAGAAGCGCGCCGCCGGCTACTCCTCGGCGCGTACGTGCTTTCGTCAGGATATTATGACGCGTATTATAGAACGGCAATTTCCGTGCGTACCCTGATAGAAAAAGAGTTTGCGGAGGCCTTCAAAGGTGTTGACGTCATTGCGACGCCTACCGCGCCCACGCCCGCGTTTAAAATCGGCGAGAAAACGAAAGACCCGCTCTCCATGTACCTTGCGGACATCTTCACGGTGCCGGCGAATATCGGCGCGATTCCCGCCTTGAGCGTTCCCTCCGGATTTGTAGAGCGCAGTGGAGATTCTTCGACAGGTTCAGGGCGGGTACGACTGCCGCTTGGGTTCCAGATTATGGCCGGGCACCGCAACGATGCGCTTTTGTTTGAACTTGGCAAGAAGTTTCAGTCGGCATAACAATCATTTTGTATGTGGCAAGAACTGTCGGAAAAACTGATCGTCCCGCTCATGGATACCAAAGCGCGGGTGTTCTCCGTGTTAGAGTTAATTACCCCGTTTTCCACCGTCTTTTCTCTGCTGCTTATCACCGGCATCGTATATTGCTTCCTTCGGATAGAGCGTAATATTGGCGAGACTTACCATACCGATACGCGCCATTCCAAAGGACACGGGCACGGCGGCAAGAAGGGAGCGGCAGAGCACAGTGAGAATGTTTCCAACAAGCGATGGGAGCGCATTCTGGACCGGCTCGATTCCCCGAAGGAGAGCGACTGGCGGCTTGCCGTGCTGGAGGCGGACGTGCTTCTTGATGAAATGGTTACGCATATGGGATACCACGGCGATTCGCTCGGCGAGCGGCTCCGAAGCGTTGAGAAAAGCGATTTTGTTACGCTCGATAAAGCGTGGGAAGCGCACGCGGTGCGAAACAAAATTGCGCACGAGGGCTCTGCGTTTCCGCTCGCCAACCGCGAGGCAAAGCGGGTGATCGGGCTCTACGAAGAGGTGTTTCGGGAATTCCATTACATCTAGAAGCCAGCTTCTAGTTTTTAGGAAAGAAGAGAATCAGATTTTGCGATTACAGTTCGCGGATTTCTAAATGATTTAGGTTAGGACTTGCGCACTTCAGCTTGCTATCACACTTTCTCCTCTGTTATTCCCGCGGAGGCGGGAATCCAGAGCTATACTGCATAACCTGGATTCCCCTTCCCCGCCTTCGCGAGGACAAGCTTCAGGGGAATGACACCGAAAGATGATAAAGTGCGCAAGTCCTATAGGTATTATTTATTGTGATACACGCATACATTTAAGATTGATATAGAATGATGCAGTCGGGTCTGAACCCGTATACAACACCGTGCTCGCCCAACTATCATTATTCCATCCGTCAGGTCTATTTTGTGTGACAGTCCAATGTATTGCACCCCCAGTAGCATTCAAAATATCTGGGTCGCCGGCAATTGCTACGTCATTTGAATTTTCACACCCTATACCAAAGGTGTTGGTTTGATTACGTTGCACCTCAAATGGTTCATGACGCATTGTATAAAAACTGTCATTGGTTATCTCGGTTCCAGAATCACCCTTTTCACCCTTGTCTCCTTTTGGACCTGGTGCGCCTATACTGTTCCACGAAATAATTTTGCCATTTCGCTCGCAATCCCGTGTTCTAAACTCCGGGTCAACGAGAAAAAGCTGGCCATTGTTTCTTCACGCACATGCGGTAATAGTGGCACCCTCCGCGCGGATATATGTCCAGACGCCAAGTGACACGGCGAACAGCGCAATAAGCCACGGCAGTGTACCGAATTGATTTTTCATATACACATTGTCATTAGTGATTAACATTAAACATCGTAACGCCTGTTCCGTTTTTGCACAAGATTCTTCCGCCATCTTTAATGTTTCACTTCTATACTTTAAAGTATGGTAGTAAGTGCTAATACGGAGATGGGAGGCGGTCACAGCTTTTGGGACTGTTGCCGAATGGCAAAATCGTCGTTTTTGCCACGCAGAAATAAGGGTTATTTTGGACAAAAAGTGACAAAAACGCTATTCGGCAACAGTCCCCTTTTGTTCGCACCGTCGTGCAAAATGTTCGCGACCCCGGCATTCCGTGAAGCGCGGAATATGCCTACGCCTTGCGATTCCCGATGCACTCGAAGCAGTTCACTTGCTTCCCTCGCAACCACAGCAAAACAAAAATGCCCATTCGGGCATCTTTGCTTTTGGTGATTGCGGGGCCGGGAATCGCACCCGGAATCTCAAGGTTATGCATGCCACTATGACTTTCGTCACGAATCACAGAACGATTTTGTGGTCTGGACTATGCCTTCATCCGTCCGCCATTGGCGGATTAGGAGCTCGCCGTCTAGTCTCTACACCTTCCCGCCTCATCGGCGGACTTGGCTCGGCATTACCACCTTCTAGGCTTCACCGAATTTGACGAGTTATCAAAACCGCATTACTGCGGAATCAGCCCATTTTGAGCCTTGCGAGTTACTGTTACTCCACCCCGCGGCCATAATAGCTGCTAACTATTAGCTTCTAGCTTTTAGGAAGAAGTCCCTGTAGCTTACAAGAGATTTTGTGGAAAGTAAACCGATATAGTATATTGAAATCGCGCCGGTGTAGTTCAACAGTAGAACGAGGGATACACTCAAACAAATTTGTCGGGGTAGCTCAATTGGCTAGAGCGTAGCACTCATAAGGCTAAGGTTGTGAGTTCAATCCTCACCCCCGACACCAAGCAACAAATTTACGTGGGCGAATAAACCCTAAAAAATGGTGCAACTCCATTCACCGGCATTTTAAGGTAACTTTCTCTGTACCGCTGCCGTTTTAGCGGATATGCTTCAGAGATTTTCACTCACGCTGTTTTTCTCCTGCCTTTTTCCTTGCGCCTCATTGGTTCTGTTTTTCATCTGGAATAGTGGGCCGCCTTCTCCTCCATGGTTCCAAACTGCCGCCACACTTTTTGTGATTGGCTTGGCGTCGTTTCTTGTTTGGTTTACCCACACACTACGTCTGATTTTTAGGACTCTACAACAACAAAGTTCACAATAGTAGCTGCATCGGCTTGCAGCTTGTTGTAGCAATAGACCGGCTCGTTTCTGACATATGTACGTTTCGCTTCAAGCGGTGACTCCCGCCGCTTTTTACTTGCATAATGCGGATAGAGTAATGTTCTGTCACCTGCTATACTTTTGTTATGCCGATACATAAAGACCTAAACCATAACTTCTTTAAGGAGTGGACACCAGAGATGGCTTATGTCCTCGGTTTCTTTGCAGCTGACGGCACTATGATTAAAAACAATAGAGGAGCTCACTTTATTGAGTTTCATATCACCGATCGTATAGTATTATCGCGTATTCGAGATGTACTTGGCTCAAACCACAAAATATCTTTGCGTCCGAAGAAAAAATCCACACACAGGTTAGGATACCGATTGCAGATTGGAAGTAAGAAGATGTATGCCGATCTATCGGTATTAGGATTTACCCCCAACAAAAGCAAATCAGTTACATTTCCGGCTGTTCCCGTTTCTCTTGTCGGTGATTTTGTCCGTGGATATTTTGATGGGGATGGCTGCGTATATTTTAAGCTACATAAAGTTGGCGACAGAAAGAAACCTCGGTGGATCTTCACCACCAGATTTACTTCGGGATGTAAACAATTTCTTGTTGATTTGTTGTCTGTCTTAAGAAGCATGAAGCTTCAAAAAGGTTTTATTACCTCAAAAAATGGGAGCTATGATTTGGTATTTAGCCATAAAGACAGTGTTGCTTTATGCTATCTTATGTATAATAATGTTTCTCGTAATCTTTTCTTACCTAGAAAATTCAGGAGATTTAGGAAAGCCCTGCGTATTCTTTTTGGGAAGAAGGTAAAAATGCGGCTGTAGCTTAGTTGGTTAAAGCGCCGTCCTGTCACGACGGAGACCGCCGGTTCAAATCCGGTCAGCCGCGCATCGAATTCATACACGAGCATTATTGTTTTTGTTCTCATGGAAATAGCGCCACACCGAGGTACAAGACACGCAAAGATTACTGGTGATTTTGCGGAACACCTTGTTTTGTATTGGTTATCTAAACACGGCTTCGAATGTGCGAGAGTTGACCATACCGGCATTGATTTAATTGCAAGTAAAGGGAGTAAGTTTATTGGCATATCAGTAAAATCTCGGAGCCGCTTCGGAAAAGATGAAAGTGATAGCGTATCAATTCCTAAAGAAAATTTTAAAAAGGCCAAGGTCGCGTGTTTGGCCTTTCACTGTACCCCATATTTCGCAATTGTTGTGGATAACGGCGTAGATAAGTTTCGTGTTTACCTAATGTCCATGGAAACCTTGCTTAGAATTTCTCCTTTGAAAAAGAGTGGAGTCAATTGGAACATGAGGCAAAATTTCTTGACCAAGTACCTTGGTGATAAAGAAGTCTCATATTTTGAGATGAGCTACCAAACGATTCGATGGTAAAGTGTAAGCGTACAAAAAGTTGTATTCTATGTTAAGATATGCTATATTTGAAGAGTAGTTCGTTGAGTTATCAAAACTGTAGTCCGTGCAGGTAATTCGGACCGTTTATGTCTCCCGAAAGGGTAGGTGACTTGGGAAATCTGCGAGGAGCCACAAGACATACATGACTAACCATTTAAAGCGGTTGGGAGATTTCATTGAGCCAGTCGGGCTTGATTAAATCTCCTAGTCGCTTTTTTGTTTGTCTGTCGGCAACGGAAGCTCTGGGAGCACTAGCAGATAGCAAACAAAAATATGAAGCAATTAAAAGTACAATGGTCCAATGATGCGGTTCACAAAGTACCGATTAGAAAGGAAAACAGCGCGGAGGGGCTTGTTCAATACAGAGGTGAGTTATGGTGGATCAAACTAACTGGTAATAATCGGCTCGTAGAAGTTATACAGCATGACGGAACGCGTCGAAATGTGGAGATGTGTTGGGGGTACTTTCTTGAGATAATGTACAGTGGCCGCGTCATCAACGAAGCACTCCCCTCTCGAGAGGAATTAACAGCATTAAGAGCATCAGCATAATATACACTAAAAAAATTAAGGACGCTATTAAATTCGCTACAAAAACCCATGAGGTGTATCAAAAGCAGACACGCAAAGGGAAAGATATACCCTACATCACCCACCCACTTACTGTCGGGCTCATCTTGTCTCTAGCAGGAGGTAGTGAGGACATTATCATCGCGGGCATTCTTCATGACACTATTGAAGATAGTACCGCTGAAAAGAAGGTGACACCGGAAATGCTCACTGAAAGGTTTGGACAGAATGTGTCCAATCTAGTCTTGAGCGTAACCGAACAGAATAAAGCACTGCCATGGGAAGAGAGGAAGAAGGAGGCCCTGAAACACATTAAGACTTTCTCCTACGATTCACTTCTCGTTAAGTCAGCAGATACTATTGGAAACGTTTCGGAGCTGCTTGATGACTATGAAAGGGATGGGGGAAAGACTCTCACACGGTTCAATGCGCCAGAGAAAATGATCAAAAATTATCTTGAAGTTATCAGAGCTATTCTAGGGTGTTGGTCCGAGAGCCCTTTGGCTAGTGAATTGGAAAGCATAAAAACGGGGCTTGAAAATATGGAAAACTCTCAACAAAAAACCGTTCAGCCTAGTGGAGATGAATTTGTTAAACTTGGCGAAATTGCAAAGCGGTTTTGGGAAAGAGGAATTTCTGCAAATCCACCAAAGTTTGTTGTGTTTATGGGTGGGGTTGGTTCTGGAAAGACGACAATTCGCAGGGAAAAATTCTCAGAGGGCTATGTAAATTTTGACGCGGGAGAAATTAATAATTATTCCGAAAAGGAATTCGGGAAGGATAATCCAAAATTAGAGAGTCTTACAACATGGGTATGCGGTACAATTTTAGAAAAAAGCATAAATGAAAGGAAAAATATTGTGATAGAGATTATTGGAGATAGTAAAGAAGTTATCACTCCAGTTATAGACAAGATGATAGAAATTGGGTACAAGGTTGAGCTGATCCCAGTTTATTGTGGTGTAGAAGTTGCCTATGTTCGTCATCTCAATGCTGTTAAAGAAGATAAGGAATATTTATCATCTTATTTTACGCAAGAGGCTACTCTATATTTCTTCTATCAACTGCTTCAACTAGGTAAAATGAGGCCGTAGAAATTGCTACGCCCGACGGGATGTGGAACTGTGAGATTGCTTTTACCAACCTTAGTAGAGGGGGCTGTGGACAGCGTGGCATTGATTTTTTGACACATTCCTGTATACTATCCCCATAAGTCACCCGCGCCTCGCAAGAGTGTGCGGGTTTCTATTTGGGGTATAATCGGGGTATGGAAAGGATTTCTCTGTGCATAGATGGCGGTAATTTTACCATCTGGTAATAAAGAAACTCGGCATTGAGGAGAACCAGTTTGATTTTGACGCTTTTGCTCACCTGCTCATCAATGGCCGCACTGCCAGTGAAGGTTGCAAACGATTTTACAAGGGCTCGGTTCGTGAAAAGGAAGGGGACATGCGAAGCAAGGAGCTCATGTCCAGGCAAACCAAGCTCTTTACCACTTTGAAAAAGAGCGGGTGGGATATAAAGACGAGCAAGCTCCGGACGAGGGTAGAGGAACTGGTAGTTGATAGTCGTGTACTTGAGTATCAGAAGCTCAAGAAGATAGGTATTGAGAAAATACATACTGAAAGAATGAGAGAGAAAGGTATAGACGTGAAAATCGCGACGGACCTCCTGGTCGGCGCTTTTGATGACAAGTACGATACCGCCATTGTGGTAAGCTCGGATGCTGACCTCGTACCAGCGATAGATTGGGTGCGGAACAGAAAGAAAAAGAAGGTTGAATACATCGGGTTCTCTATTCCCGATATGGTAAGCCCAGAGAAATCAACAAAACCGTTGATGATGATGTTCAGTAAGACCGATGTTCAGCGAGTGTTCTCCGATGCTGAAATGCGAAAGTTCATCAAGCCGCCCGAAAGCACCCTTTTCTCTCAAATGAGCAAAGGAATATAGATTGTCGCATCATTCCTATCCTCAAACGCAGTTCCAACATCGTCCACTAGTCCGCGCAAATTTTAGAACGATATTTTGGGCCGTAGAAACATCTACGGCCGACGGGACCTTGAACTACGAGATTCATGCTCCGCATTCTATCCACAGGTAGGCCTCTCTTGACACATGAATTACATCGTATATACTTTGTAGCATGAAGACGGTAACGAGTATAAAGCTTGATAAACAGGTAAAAGAAGAAGCTGGCAAGCTGGCGTCCCGGATGGGACTCAATTTAAGCTCAGTGGTGAACGCCACACTGAAGAGATTTGTCATGGAGCGCAGAGTGGTCTTTTCTCTCGCACCGGAATTTAACGTGAAAACCAAGCGCGAGATTTTAAAGATGAGACGCGATGTGAAGCAAAAGAAAGATATTGTTGGACCCTTCGATTCCTTTGAAGATTTGAAGACCTCCTTGATGAAGTAACTGCGTTCTATGCACATTGCGTATCACCGGAATTTCAAGAAGACATTGCGAAAGCAGCCACAAAAAATTCAGAAGAGATTTTTGACGGCGTTACGAATCTTTGTAGCAGATCAGTTTCACTACTCCTTGAACAAC
>MHSB01000034.1 GCA_001821155.1 Candidatus Taylorbacteria bacterium RIFCSPLOWO2_01_FULL_50_130
ACCATATTATTTCTTTCCTTATTTTTGAGGGTGCCA
This sequence comes from Candidatus Taylorbacteria bacterium RIFCSPLOWO2_01_FULL_50_130, assembly GCA_001821155.1. Taxonomy (GTDB): domain Bacteria; phylum Patescibacteriota; class Minisyncoccia; order Phycocordibacterales; family UBA10002; genus UBA10002. Next base: position 37 of record MHSB01000034.1, read on the forward strand.
CGCACGGTTGCATATATTTAGGTAACATATTAGTCTTCTTGTCCAGGGAGCATCGCATGTAGACTAGATGTCCAAGAAAATCAATTCCAAGTGCGGCGTTGAATTGGCGCATCTGTGTGATGCCGGGGCTTTTGCGAAGTCCCACGATTGCAGGGATTCGCATACAGCATAGAACAACGTTATGGAAAAAAAGTTAAGTCGTCTTGATGGACTCTCCTTTGGGAAGCGAGTTCTTCGTTTCCGGCACGTCGGGACCAAAGAGTTCCCCGTCTGGGTGAAAGTCTTGAGGCCGGATCTCGAGATTGAGTGCGACCTGCCGCCCGACCTTATGGCTACGGGAGCCGATGAGACGGGGTTGATGGGCCACACTCCCATCATTAAGTTGGGATACCATGGTGGCAAACTTATGGCGGCGCGATGCGACCTTGACTGACAGCGCTGCCACTTCCGTACGACCTTGGAGCACCTGCTCCGAGGCCGCTTTTTTTATGTCGTGCAAAGACATATAATGGAAGCATGCTCGGACGACCCCGCAAAGAAGAACCCGTCACCTATTTCGCGCAGACCGACTCGCGTGGTAGGCGCATTCCCTTCGGCATCAAGGCAGGCGACCGCTCACGGCACATGTACGTCATTGGGAAAACCGGTATGGGGAAGTCCACGCTCCTTGAGAACATGGCCATTCAAGACATCCGGAACGGGCATGGCCTCTGTTTTGTTGACCCCCACGGAAAAACCGCCGACCTTCTGCTCGATTACGTTCCGGAACATCGCGTCAAAGACGTACTCTACTTTGCGCCGTTTGACATGGACTATCCGACTTCCTTCAACATCATGGAAGATGTCGGACCGGACAAGCGCCACCTTGTGGTGAACGGACTTATGGCCACGTTTGAGAAAATCTGGGTGGACGCGTGGAGCGCGCGCATGGCCTACATTTTGCAGAACACGCTCCTTGCCCTCCTTGAGTATCCCGGCTCCACGCTCCTTGGAGTCAATCGCATGCTCGTTGACAAAGAGTATCGCCGGCTTGTCGTGAACAACATAGGTGACCCGTCAGTGCGGTCTTTTTGGGTGGATGAGTTCGCGAAGTACACCGACCGCTATACGCAGGAGGCGACACCGGCCATCCAGAACAAAGTCGGCCAGTTCACCGCGAATCCGCTTATCCGAAACATCGTTGGCCAGCCAAGGTCCACCTTCGATTTAAGGCGGCTCATGGACGAGGGGAAAATCATCATCGTCAACCTCTCAAAAGGAAAAGTGGGGGAAGGGAACGCCAACCTTCTCGGAAGCATGTTCATCACGAAGGTGCATCTCGCGGCAATGTCGCGGGCGGACGTTCCCGATACCGAACTCCAAAAGCTGCCGAATTTCTTCCTGTTCGTGGATGAGTTTCAGTCGTTCGCGAACAAGAGTTTTGCGGACATACTCTCCGAGGCGAGAAAATACAAGCTCAATCTTACCCTGGCGCACCAGTACATAGAGCAGATGGAAGAAGAAGTCCGCGCCGCCGTGTTTGGCAATGTGGGCACGATGGCGGTATTTCGGGTGGGCGCGTATGACGCGGAATTCCTGGAGAAAGAGTTTGCGCCGGCAATCACGGCGGAAGATTTAGTCAACTTAGGCATCTACCAGGTCTATCTCAAACTCATGATTGATGGAGTAACGTCGCCACCATTTTCAGCGGTAACGCTCCCGCCGATTGAACGCGAGCCGCAATCGTTTCGCGAGCAGGTCATTGCCTATTCAAGGGAGAGTTTTGCGCGACCTCGCGCCATCGTGGAGAATGAAATCAAAGAATGGCACGCTCCGATATTGCCTCCGCCAAAAGAGCACAGGGAGCATGAGCGTCCCAAAGAGCCGCAAAGAGAGTCGCTTTCTCGGCCGGGTGAAAGAAACGCTTCCGCTCAAAAAGCATCTGAATCTCTTCCTGCGCAATCGTATCAGCGCGAGGGCCGTTCGGAATTGACACGTTCACGCTCCGCCCCGCGGCCAACTCAATCCGCGGACACTTCCGTACGATATGGCAGGGAAAAAGTGCATCCGCGCGACGAATCGGCGCCACAGGAGCCGCCCTCCCCCCTTTCCCTTTCGCATTTGCGTCACGGAGGGAAGAAAGTCGGGTCGGAAGAAACGCATCTTTCCGAATTGCGCCAGGCGCTTTCGGAAGTGTTAAAGCACCCGTTTGCACAGTCAAAGAAGGGTACGGCGCAACGGGTAGAGGAGAAGGAGCGTATGCGAACGAAGTCGGAAGACGCCAGTACCGCGCCGCCCCTTTCACGCGAACAGCATGTTGAGGCAAAACACGCCGGCGAAATCCCGGAAGAACTTCTGCGCAAGCTCCTTGAAGTGCCGAATCCGCCGATACCGGAGAAGGAACCCAGTAGAAAACCTCCTTCAATTGTTTAGAAAATAAGTTTGCGACGTGAAGCTTTGGAGAATCTGCTTAGTGGCCGCAGCGCTTGGGATGAGTTTCGCCGTATCTCAACCGGTCTTTGCGGCCGCTGAAGTTCAGAAATTTGTTTTTGTGTCTCCGCCCCAAACCATCTCTCCCGGAGCGGTATCGGAGCAGATAACGATTCAGGCGCAGGATAGCGCAGGGAGCGAATCCAAAGTGCTAAGTACCGCGTGCGCGGCTCTTTCCTCCTCTTCTTCCGGCGGAGAGTTTTCGTCAAGCGCAACCGATTGGTCTCTTGTATCGGCGCTTACCATCGCGAAGAACTCCGCGAATCGTAATTTTTATTATACAGATAGAGCAGTGGGGACGCATACTCTTAACGCCAAGGTTGTTCTCCGGCCGGAGGGGGAGAGCCGCTCCTGTGCCAGTTGGCCGCGGGAAGAGTGGCCGTCAGGATGGGAAACAGAGCAACGTATCACTATCGGTGCGTCGGGAGCTTCTTATGACACGAGCTCAAGTTCGAGCTCACCGTCAAATACAGTTTCTGCTCCCGCTACCGCATCGCAGGGAGGGAATTCAGGGTCAACGGCGGCGGAATACAAGCCGCAAATATATGTAAGCGCATTTGTGCCAGAACGGAGCGTGGCGGGGGCCCCGGCGCTTTTTGACGCGGAAGCCGTCGGGCTTAAAAAGGAGCCGCTCCTCCATGCGCGGTACGTATGGAGTTTTGGCGATGGCGGTTCTGCTGAAGGAAAAAAAGTGTATCACACCTATCACTATCCGGCATCCTATACTGTTTTAGTGAGCGCGTCATCGGGTGAGTGGAGCGCCACGGACAGGAGGGAAATTGTTATTGACGCGCCGGAGCTTGTCATAGCGAACCTTCAAGAAGGCACGGGCGGATTCATTGAGGTGCGAAACAACGGCGCGCATGATGTTGACCTCTCTTTCTGGATTTTGAAGGTCGCGTCCAGTACATTTGTCATTCCAAACGGGACTATCGTCGGCGCGAAAAAAGCAATTCCATTTCCGGCTCAAATCACGGGGCTCTTGGCGGGCGCAGAGAATACCGCGTTACTTTACCCCAATGGAAATGTCACTGTTTTATATAAAGCGCAGCACGCCGCGGAGACAGAGGCACCCTTCCAAGCTCCTGTGGCGGCTCCCGTTCCGACCACTCCGGAAAAAGCAACATCCGGAACGTCGGTCATGAAATCTTCCGCGCCGCCGGCGCAAAAAGCGGCTGTTTCCGCTCCCGATGCTGCGATTATATCTGCATCAAGTATTTCGTCGGAACAGTCCTCGCAGGCAAGGCAATCGGCAGAGCTTCTCGGCGCCGCGGGAAAGACGGATACGCGCGGGATGCTCCCGTGGCTCTTGGGCGTCGTGTTGCTTCTTTTCATTGCAGTCGGAGGGTACCTCGCTCTGCTCCGGCCGCCTCAAGAGCCGAGCGCGGCGGAGAAATTGCAAAAAGAAGCGGCAGAATATGACCTTGTAGAATAAGACTTTTAACCTTTGACTACTAACAGTCAACAGTCAACAGTCAAGAGTCAATAGTTAACGGTAAAATGAATATTCTTATTTTCTCAACCGCCTACCTCCCGTTTGTCGGGGGAGCGGAGCTGGCGATTAAAGAAATAACGGATAGAATCCCCAATGTTTCGTTTACGCTCATCACGGCGCGCTTTAGGCGCGGCTTGCCGAGATTTGAAAAGATTGGCAATGCGGAGGTATATCGAGTCGGACCCGGGACTGTCTTGGATAAGTGGCTACTTCCGTGCCTTGGGTATGCGAAAGCATGGCGGCTTGAAAAGGAAAAAGAATTTGATGTCATCTGGTCCATGATGGCAAGCCAAGGAAGTGTCGCCGCCGCTTTTTTCAAACGAGCGTTTCCGCAAAAGAAATTAGTCTTGACACTGCAAGAGGGAGATGAAGAAGCGCATCTCAAGCGCTACGTGTTTGGAAGTGAATTATTGTACCGGCTGCTTGTCCGTCCGTGGCACCTGCTTGTTTTTAAGCGCGCCGACACGATTACCGCAATCAGCAACTATTTGGCAGAACGGGCAAAACAAAACGCCCCCAATGCACCAGTAGCAGTGATACCGAATGGAGTAGATATCGCAAAATTCCAAATCACAAATTCCAAATCACAAACAAACCCGAATCTCTCCAAAAAAGAAATAAGAAAGAAATTAGGAATACAAAAAGAAGACAAAGTAGTTATCACTACATCGAGGTTGGTGGAGAAGAACGGAATAGGGGATTTGGTTGAGGCGATGCCGCATCTTCCCGAAAATGTGAAATTACTCATTCTTGGGACAGGACCTCTTGAGAAAAGCTATAAGCTAAAAGCTAAAAGCTATAAGCTTGAAGGAAGGATACGCTTTTTCGGTCATATTGCACACGAGCAATTGCCGCAGTATCTTCATGGCGCAGATATATTTTGCCGGCCGTCCCACTCGGAGGGTATGGGCAGTTCGTTTATCGAAGCGATGGCCGCGGGGCTTCCAGTTGTCGCGACGCCAGTCGGCGGCATTCCCGATTTTCTCATTGCACCCCTCTCAGATTCAGAAGCAGAGGGTCATCTATTCTCTAATTCTCACGAATTAGAGAATAGATGGAGGGAGACGATAACGGGGTTATTTTGCGAAGTAGAGAATCCGAACAGCATTGCCGAAAAGGTAAAGCTTCTTTTATCGAACGACGAACTCCGCCATCGTATCGTTGAAAACGCCTCTAAGATGGTGTGGGAGAAATATGAGTGGGGTTTGATTGCAGGCCAGATGAAAAAAGTCTTACTCAGCCATGAAGCCGCATGAACCTTATATAAAGCGCATATTGATGAAGAATTTCGGGCTATCAGCCATCCGGCTTATTCCTTTGAGCGGGTACTACGACCAAAATTTTAAAGTAGTCTCCGAACGGGGAGTTTTCTTTTTGAAGGTGTATGGCTTTGACATGCTGCCGTCTATACGATTTCAACTGGATTTAATGCGCGCGTGCAGAGAGGCAAGATTTCCCGTGGCAAAGGTTCTTCCTGACAGAAACGGCAGATTGTACTTCAGGATGGGAAAGCACTACGGCTCGCTTCAGGAATTTTTGCCAGGATAGGACTTACGCATTTCTTCCTTTTCTGTCATTCCCGCGTAGGCGGGAATCCAGTATGTGGCCGTTTTTAGAGCCCTGGATTCCCGTTCCCCGCCTTCGCGAGGACAAGCTTCACG
>MHSB01000035.1 GCA_001821155.1 Candidatus Taylorbacteria bacterium RIFCSPLOWO2_01_FULL_50_130
GGCTTTTTAAGTCTTTTTCTAAGTACCCTTGCCTTTTTCGTCATTGTGCTCCTGCGCGGAAAGTTTCTATTCTCCCTCGAATCCCTCCCGACGCTTTCCCTTCGCATTGGTCTTGAAATTCTACAGGCCTACGTTTCTATCCGCGCCATCACCACCGCCGACCGGAGCACCTTCGGATTTCTTCGGGTGCTCACCATTCCGCTTCTTCTTTTGGTTGACCTTGCGCTCGGATATTCGCTTGCAATCAATCAAATCATCGGTTCGGGAATTCTGACCCTTAGTATTTTGTTCCTCTTCCTCAATCACGGCCTCCGTTCAAAGGGAATCGGACTCGTTCTGTTTTCCGCTGTCAATGCCGTTATCCTCATTTCTCTTTTTAAATACGACATCACTTATTATAACTCCGTGGAGGTTGAGCAGGGGATTATTCAGGTGATTCTCCTCATCTTTTTTGCTCTCATGGCGTGGAAAACCACAGAACGAAATCCCCTACAACTTCTTCGCAACCCCCGCTTCTTATTCCAATCGCTCTCCCAAGCGATTGCCGGAGTACTGGTGAGCTTCGGGTACCTCTTTGTCCCAGCATCGGTCGCCGCGAGCGTTGAACGCTCCACCGCCGTTTTCTTTTCGCTCGTTTCCGGCAACCGTTATTTCCACGAGAAGAAATTCGCGCAAAAATTGCTCGCGTTCCTGCTCTTGGCCCTCGGTTTTGCTTTTTTGGCAGGATTGTGGAGCTAACAAACACGGCGGAACCGCTTCACTGCCCGCCTTTCCTTTTTTGGCGTTCTCACTTTAGCAATAGTATGCTATAGCATACTATTGCTAAAGGTATATAAAGAACTTGGACATTTCATTTTTTCTGGTACACTGAACCTATGAACAATCTGACGCTTACACTAAAACCCAAACGAAATGCCGCGAAGAAAATCATTGTTGAAATGGACGCGGATAGATTAGAGCGGCTTGCCGCCAATTTTGGCATGTTTAATCCTGATTTTCTTGCAAGCGTTAAGCGTGCTGAACGAGATTATGAAGCCGGAAGAATTCGGGAAATCCACTCTCTTCGTGAACTCATTGGATAGCCGCACTGGTATATGCCCCCCTTCTTGTTTCGGAGGAATTTGAACGCCGGTTCGCAGAGTTACCGATATTGATACAGAAGAAAGCGGCAAAACAACAGGCAATCTTTTCTCGTAATCCATTTCACCCGTCTCTCAATTCAGAAGAAATCGCACCGAAAGAAAGGGCGATTTGGACATTTCGCGTTGACCGGAAATATCGGATAGCGTTCCGTTTTGTTGACGGGAGAACGGTACTTCTCCTCACCGTCGGCCCGCATGACTGGATTTACAAACTCTTTCGGTAAGGGTTGAAAACCATGCAGTTGCGCGTCGCTACTTTGCCAGTAACTCTCCACACCTGCCGAAAAATCCTTAATTCTCGGTGCAGTTTTTCGTCTCAGTTTGTCATTCCCGCGCAAGCGGGAATCTAGAAGATCGTTGCAAATACTGGATTCCCGCTTGCGCGGGAATGACAGAGGTGTGGACACTTACACCCAAGGTCCTTGATTTATCTCCATGAGTGTGGTATCCTGCCCGCAGGTTCTTTGAGATGCTTTAGTCACAAAGAAAGACTTCACACAGCAATTCCGACATACAGAAATAAATATGAACAGCAAAGCAGAGGCAGAACAAAATTACTGGACCGCATCGGCCCAGAGCTTCAAGTGGCAGGTCAAAAGCCGGACGGTACAGGTGAGCGACAAAGACATTACGGAGATTCCCTTGGGCTTTCAACCCTTCGGCATCTCGTCGCGCGGCGACATGATTCTCATCACGGATTTCTTCGCGCCCGCGGTGTGCATGAACCGTGTAACGGTAGACGGCAACACGCTCCGATTTGAGGTGGCGTGGATCCATGGCGCATGGAATGGCATCACACGGTGCCGCGGCGGGTTTCCTGACATGGATTACCCGAGTGGGGCGAACCGATGCGTTACCGCGTTTTTCGCACCCGACGGCACATCTGTGTGCATCGGGAGAATACATCGGGATTTTTTCCTGCTCTCCCCGGAGGACAACGCGCAGTGGCGCCTCAAGACGCGGATTTCCTTGCCAGAGTGCACCGACTTTCCGCTCGTTCACTCCGCAACTCTTAATCAGTATGGCAACCTGCTCCTCACGGTGGAATCAGACGCCGCAATGAACAAGTGGCGTCTCGCATCGTATCTGTGGCACGAGGGACATGATTTGGCGGCTCATTCGCCCAAGTTTGAGCTTGCGGACCTACGGGATATTTCGCGATTTCACTACGGCATTGCCTACCTGTATGGTGGGCCAGTGACGGTCTCAAGCTCCCACTCGGTGCGCGGAGAGAACGCGACGAGTCCGGGAATCTATGTTGGCGGAAAGCTCACGGTATCCGGAATTATAGGCAGTGGCATTTGCGTGCTCCCGAATGGAGCCGCGCTTGTCGCCGCTTACGAGCAGGAAGAAGAGGAAGCCCACAAGGGAAATCCGGGCAAACTCATCTATGTTCCCCCCGCACTCCTGCAGTACGAGTGACGGTATAGTTTAGACGCTTGTGTGATTGGTTGTTCTAACAGCCAATTTGCACAAGCGTTTTTTTGTACCTAATGGGGTGGAATTCAGTCAATTCTGACTTTGCGTTCCCTTCACTATATTTTTATCTATCGGTTTCTATTTTTAGCAGAGTTATCAATTTCTTGGAGGGGGGCCTTGCGCTCCTTCTTATAGTATGCTATTGTGTTTTTAGCTATCTTGCTGTTTGACAGACAAGACGCTCAGTCGCTGTAAACCTATTCCGAGTTCAATTATGCCAAACACTATACCAGATACGATATCAGACACACTATTCCAAGTCTTTTACCGGTGTAAGAATTGTGGGGAAAAATTCTCTACCGGAGGCCCAATCAGCTTGCTCGAAGGAGGAGGCAGTCTCCAAGATGTGCTAGAGTCAGGGCACACCGTGCTTCATGACTGTGCAGGTGGGGAGAGGGCACTTGCCAAGCCTATCAGTGTAAGGGAAGCAGGTACCCGGGAGGTACCAAGAAGTCTGGGGTATATTTCACGACTGGCCGTCTCGACGGCGTGAGGCGAGATGTTGGGTCTTATAGACGCTTGTGTGATTGGTTGTTTCTACAGCCAATTTGCACAAGCGTTTTTTTGTATATAGTATGAGGTTACAAGATGAAAATATGTGAATCTGTTTCTCTTAAAGGATTGACGACACTTAAGATTGGCGGTGTTGCCCGTTACTTTTGCCGCGTGAGAAACGAACACGAGCTTCAAACAGCGCTCCAATTTTCCAAGAAAAAAGAAGTTCCGCTTATTATACTCGGCGGCGGCTCCAATGTGCTTCTCTCCGACGGGAGCATCAGCGCACTGGTGGCAAAAATAGACATTAAAGGAATTGAGTGGAGGGAGAGTAAACATTTTGTCCATGTTCTCGTCGGGGCGGGAGAGATTTGGGACACGCTCGTAGAGAAGGCGGTCAAGAAAGGACTTTGGGGCATAGAAAATCTCTCCGGCATTCCCGGAACGGTCGGCGCGGCTCCGATACAAAACATCGGAGCGTACGGCGCGGAAATCAAAAATACGCTGAAGTGGGTTAAAGTGCTTGATACAAAAACAGGAAAGTCCAGAAGACTTTCAAACAAAAAGTGTGAGTTCGGTTATCGCGACAGCATTTTCAAACATCCGAAAGGAAAAGCGCTTATCATAACTCATGTAGCTCTGCGGCTCAAAAAAAGCGGCACACCCAATCTTGTATATAAAGACCTCAAAGAGAGATTTAAGATTTATGATTTAGGATTTAAGAATAAGAAAAGAGAGTTAACCCCGGCGGTTATACGAAAGGCAGTGATTGGGATTCGGTCAAAAAAGTTTCCGGACTTGCGGGAGTGCGGCACTGCGGGCTCATTTTTCAAAAATCCCATTATCCCAAAGACGCAGTTTGATGCGCTAAAAAAGAGATATCCCGCCCTCCCCGGCTTTCCCCTAACCGCGGATGAACGCGGATATGAAGATATGCGGATAAACGCGGATGCGGACGAATCGTTAAGGATTATTAAGGATAAAGGATTAAAGATTAAAATCCCTCTCGCCTGGCTTCTGGACAATGTGTGCGGTCTGAAAGGATTCCACAAAGGAAATGTGGCACTTTTTGAAAGGCAGCCAATCGTGCTTGTAAACACAGGAGGCGCGAGCGCCGATGAGATAAAGAAATTCGCCGAGAAGATAGTCTTGCGTGTCCGAAAAGAAACTGGCATTGATATCGAGTGGGAGGTGCAGAAAATTTACTAGAACTTTACCATACATTTGGCGAGAGTTGCTTGCACTACTATACTCCAAAGTATGATAGTACGACTTAACTTCTGGTTGGAGTGTGAAGTAAAGACTTTCAGTAAGCAGGCGAGCGGAACTTCTAAACTTCCGACTGCTCCGTTGTCCACAGTTTGGTTGAAAAGACGGTTGTGCGCTCGCGTGCGCATGCGATAATAAAGCAGGTCGAACTGTTTTCTCATTGCAAGCTAATTGAAGAAAAGAAAAATGGGTGCGTGATGTTCTCGATTCCAACCGTACAGATTCTTTTCTTTCCAAAGAAGTGGCAAAAAAGAAACGTCGCAAGGCGGCAAAGAAGACCAAGAAACGCAAGGGTTCAGGGCGCCGCTGACATCAAAAAGCTCTCCGATGAAAGTCGGAGAGCTTTTTGATGTCAGGATTGGCCTTTGTTACGGATAAAGGATTAAAGATTAAGGATTCATTTTGTGCTAGTATAGCCCCATGTTTGAACGATTAAAAAACCTGCTTGGAGACAACAGCGCAGCCAAATTGAGGCCGTTGTACGCAACTGTCGCAAAAATAAACAGTCTTGAAGCGAGTATAAAGGAACTCTCTTTTTCAGCTCTCAAGGAAAAGACCGCCGCGCTCAAAGAGAGACTCTCAAAGGGAGAAGTGCTTGACGAGATTCTGCCGGAAGCGTTCGCGCTCGTTCGGGAGTCTGCGCGCCGGACTTTGGGCGAGCGGCATTTTGATGTTCAACTTCTTGGCGGTCAAGTGCTGCACAACCGAGGCATCGCGGAAATGCGCACTGGAGAAGGTAAAACTCTGGTTGCGACACTGCCCTCATATCTAAACGCGCTTGAGGGAAAAGGCGTACACATCGTCACCGTCAACGATTACCTTTCAAGAAGAGACGCGGTATGGATGGGGCAGATACATCACCTGCTTGGACTGTCGGTGGGTGTAATTAACCATGATTCGTCGTTTCTGTATGACCCGTTGCATAAAACACAAAGCACAGAATCACAAATCCCAAACAAAACACAAACTGTACAAAGCACAAAAGAAAAAGACGCGCTGGATGTAAAGCGCGATGAACTCGGAAGTTTCAAGGTCGTGCACGAATTTCTGAAGCCGTGCACACGGCACGAAGCCTACGCCGCCGACATAACCTATGGCACCAACAATGAATTTGGTTTTGACTATCTTCGCGACAATCTGGAATATTCTCCCGACCGACTGCGCCAGCGTGATTTCAACTACGCGATTGTGGACGAGATTGACTCCATTCTTATCGATGAGGCGCGGACGCCATTGATTATCTCCGCGCCAACCGGAGATTCCGAAGACCTCTATGCCAAGTTTGCGCAAATTGTCCGGGTGTTAGAAAAAGACGCGGACTTTACCGTGGATGAAAAACAAAAAGCCATCCAGCTCACTCCGGCGGGCATCGAAAAAGCAGAGAAAGCGCTGGGCATGGACAATCTTTATACGGAAAAGGGCGTTAAATACGTGCATCACCTCGAAACGGCGGTGCGTGCCAAAGCGCTTTTCCATCTGGACAAAGAATACGTCGTGCGAAATGGCGAGATTGTGATTGTTGACGAATTTACCGGCCGCATGATGCCGGGACGTCGCTGGAGCGAAGGGCTTCACCAGGCGATTGAGGCGAAAGAGGGCGTAAAAATTCAGAAAGAATCCCGCACGTTCGCATCCATCACCTTTCAAAATTACTTCCGCATGTATAAGAAACTTGCGGGCATGACGGGCACAGCCAAAACCAGCTCCGAAGAATTCTTCAAAGTATACGGTCTTGATGTGGTTTCCATTCCGACCAACCAACCTATCGCGAGAGCAGATCGAAACGACCAGATATTTCAAACGGAGAAAGGGAAGTTCAAAGCTATCGCGAGAAAGGTCGCGGAGCTCCATAAAAAAGGCCAGCCGGTGCTCATTGGCACAGTTTCAATTGAAAAAAATGAAGTACTCTCGGAATACCTCCGCTCCGTCGGTGTGCCGCATGAAATGCTGAATGCCAAGAACCACGAACGGGAAGGTGAGATCATCGCGCAAGCGGGAAGGCGAGGCGCGGTAACGGTTGCCACCAACATGGCCGGGCGCGGCGTGGACATCAAGCTTGGCGGGAACCCGCCCAAAAGAGAGGAAGCGGAGGCGGTCAAATCGGTTAGCGGGCTCTTTGTGCTTGGCACGGAGCGGCACGAAGCGAGGCGCATTGACAACCAACTGCGCGGACGCTCCGGCAGGCAAGGCGACCCGGGCGAAACACAATTTTTCGTATCAATGGAAGACACGCTCATGCGCGTGTTCGCCGCCGACACCATCAAAAACATGATGGGGCGTTTCGGCATACCCGAAGACGAGCCGATTGAGAACCGCATCATCACCCGTTCGCTTGAGACCGCGCAGACCAAAATAGAGGGCTTCAATTTTGACGCGCGCAAACACGTGCTTGAGTACGACAACGTGCTCAATCACCAACGCTCCGTCATCTATGAGCGTCGAAGGAAGATACTCCTCGGCGGCGAGGCGGCAGTAAACGAGTATCTTTCAGGACTCTCCAATTCCTCCTTAGAAAAAGGGGCAGTCGAGTCTTCAAGGTCGGGGGATGTTTCCCCCCTAGCAAAGGGGGTGGCACATTCTGATGTGTCGGGGGTTGTGAATCTTGCCCACATCATTGCTTCAAAAAAACAGCAGCTCGGCGCTGACTTCTATCCGGCTATCCAACGGCTTATTCTCCAGACCATCGACCTCTTTTGGGTTGAGCATCTGGAGGTCATGGATTATCTTCGCGGAAGCGTGAACCTGCGCGCCTATGGCCAGCGTGACCCGCTTGTGGAATACAAAAAGGAGGGGCTGCGTATGTTTAAGGAAATGGAAGAAAATATCGTGGCGCAGATAATGAATATTCTGCCGCGGGTAGGGGGGGTGATTATGGCACCCGAGCAAGTGCGTTTGCAAGAAGTGCACGAACAGGCGCAGCTTATCGGAAGCGGCGACGAAGAATCGGACGCCAAGCATCACGGCAATGTCGTGCAAGGTTCGACCTTAAATCTTGGAAAAGGTCGAACCTTGGATGGTAAAAAAATTGGCCGAAACGACCCCTGCTGGTGCAGAGCAGTGAATCCAAACACAGGTAAAGTGTACAAATACAAACAGTGCGGCCTTATTAACGCCCCGCATCACCGCAAATTATAGCAGAGTCCTCCGTTGCTTCACTTTACTTGGGTAAAGAGTATCCTGTGAGGAGAAATAAAGAGAGTGTCATGGGCAATGAGGATAAAGAAATATGGGAAACATCGAGCAGAAAATACAAAAGATTGAAGAACGAAATCAGAGAGTAGAAATTGACAAGGCATGGGAGATTAGCTGGACGAGGCGGGTTTTACTCATGATATTTACCTATATCGCAATCGGAGCGTATATGTGGGCAATCGAAATTGCGCAACCTTGGTTGAATGCAGTAATCCCCACTGCGGCGTTTATGCTTTCAACGCTCACTATGCCACTGTTCAAGAAATTATGGCTTAAACGCAAAGATAAAGATAAGTTTCCGCCGAATAGAAAACACTGAAATTTACATTGTTTTGCTCCACTTTACTTGGGTAAAGTGGAGCAGTATGGACGGGGTTAACATTGTTTTTGAGGTAAAAAATATGAAAATAAGAGGAATTGATTTTGTGTTTTTGAATGTGTCGGATTTCAAGAAATCCCTGCGTTTTTACAAAGACATACTCGGACTCAAGAAGACAAGCGAATACAAGAATATGTGGGCGGAGTTTGACGTCGGTAATGTGACACTCGCCATAGGTACCTACGGGAAGGGACCGAGTGCTAGGAATCGTAAAAACAGCACATCCGTCGCACTTGCTGTCAATGATGTCGCGGAAGCGGTTAAGGAGCTCAAGAAAAGGGGGGTTAAAATTGTACAGCCGCTTCAAGAGCACGGCGTTTGCTACATGGCGATAATTGCCGACCCCGACGGGAACGAACTCATTTTGCACAAACGCAAAGACGGCACGGTCGGATAGGCAAGACAGACCTTTCTGATATTCTCAAGAATATCAGAATAGATGAAAAGCGCTAAAAGAGATACGCAATGACAGATAGCCCACTATATCGTACGACAACATGAAGAATGGAAAGACAATCACCATCTGCTCTAGCGCGTCATTTTATCGGCAGGTGCTTGAAGCGGAGGAAAAACTGCGGAGCGCCGGATTTAACGTGCTCATTCCGGACACCGCGCGCCGCATGCAGCAAAGCGGCAACTTCGAGGTTTCAGCATACAAAACGTGGTACTCGAACGACAGTCATTGGGGCAAAAAAACAGAACTCATGAAAAACCACTTTGCGAAGGTAATGGAAGGCGACGCGATGTTGGTGCTCAACTTCGAGAAGAACTGTGTTGTCGGATACATTGGCGGAAATGTACTCATGGAGATGGTGCTCGCTTTTCATTATCAAAAGCCTATTTATGTGCTTTACCCCGTTGATGCGACGTTGCCTTTGTACGAGGAAGTCCTGGGCATGCGCCCCATCTTTCTCAACGGAATCCTTGAAAAGATATGGCGATGAGAAGAGATTTACCCTCATGTCGTATGTGGAATACCCCGCGCTCCGCGCAGAGTTTCCCCTCTTCTGCCGCAGGGTTTAATGCCTCGCAGTCAAGATGTGGAAGACTGCCTGCCGCCATCCTCTCCTGTTTGGGACGATTCATTCGCTTCACTTTACTCAAGTAAAGTGAAGCGAATGAAATAGAAATGCGGCAAGGGTGCTTGTATGAAAATTATCTTAGGTTCGCAATCTGAAAACCGAAAGCAAGTATTGCGAGATGCTGGGTATATTTTTGATGTGATGGTTTCGCACATTGACGAGAAAGCGATTCGGCATGAAGATTTGTATGAACTGCCGCTTCGTCTTTCTCGCGCGAAGGCCGAGGCGCTCCTGCCCAGAATAAAGGAGCCGGCGGCACTTATCACCGCCGACCAAGTCATTGTGTGGAACAAAGAACTCCGAGAAAAACCACGAGACCTCAAAGAGGCACGACACTATCTTGAAACATTTAGCGGGAGTATATATCCGGCAGAGTGCGTCAACGGCATTACAGTTACGAATACGGAGAGCGGCAAGTCTATTACAGAACGCGAAATATCAAAAGTATATTTCTCGGCATTGCCACCCGAAGTGATCGAGACGTTCTTAAGAGAAGGAACAATGTACAAATATGCCGGCGGATTCACGCCGCAGTCTCCGCTTATCAGGCCGTACCTTAGAATCGACGGGACATTTGAAAGCATACTCGGTCTTCCTTTGGACGTAGTGGAGCGATGCATAAAAAAGTTGTCTGACTAAAATCCTGCCCAAACCTAGAAGCTAGAAGCTAGAAGCTAACAGCTAGCACCCATTTCCATGCCTCACATCCACGGAAAAATAGATTTTACGATTGAAGTGTTCATTGTGCACAACAATCGCGTACTCCTTCGAATGCACGACAAGTATAAAAAGTGGATGAGCGTGGGCGGGCACATCGAACCCAACGAGGACCCGGTGGAGGCGGCGCATCGGGAGGTGAAAGAAGAGGTCGGTCTTGATATTGAGCTTGTCGGGAACCCAGAGATAAAAGGGCCGCTTGACCACTCAAAAGAACTTATTCCGCCCGTTGCCCTCAATCGCCATCCGACGAACGTGCCCGGGCACGAGCATGTAACGCTTGTCTATTTCGCACGCGTAAATTCGCGGATGAATTTAAACGAGCAAGCTCGTGCAATGCCAGCCGTCAAAGCGACGTATCACGGCGATAAAAGCGAGGAGTGCAAATGGTGCACGCGGGAAGACATAGAGCGTATGGAACTTTGGCCGAACATCCGTAAATACGCGCTTGCGGCGCTTGACCGGCTCAAAGAGAGCTGATGCATGTATTCTATTATTCTTAGGAATATTGGAATGTTGGAATGGATGAAGGAGCGTGATTTCTTAGCCAAAGTAGTGGTTTGATATGTGCATATGAGAAGGAACAGTACTGCGAGGAAAGAAAAGAAGAAAACAGTAGCGGTATCGGGGGGGTTTGACCCCGTGCACATTGGCCATGTCCGTCTCTTGAACGCAGCGAAAAAATTTGGCGACCGTTTAGTCGTCATCTTGAACAATGATAACTGGCTCATCTCGAAGAAAGGTTTTGTTTTCATATCGGAGAACGATCGCAAGGAGATTCTTGAGTCGTTCTTTTCGGTGAACGAGGTGATGATTACGTCGCACAAGAAAAACGACCCCGATAGAAGCGTGTGCCGCGAGCTTTTGAAACTGCGGCCGCACATTTTTGCGAATGGGGGGGACAGGAATCTTATGGATTCAAAAAAGAAGTCTTCTTCGCTCAATTCGGAAATCGCGCTCTGCGCCAGACTCGGCATCAAGACAGTCTTCAACGTTGGCAGTGGAGGGAAGCTTCGTTCAAGTACGGAGCTTGTGTCCCGCTTCAAAAAAGTTTGAAACGCGTTATACTTTAAAAGTGTCGGCGATCATAGAAGTTGAAAAGCTCCTGAAAGTGTTTGGAACCGTCCGCGCCGTGGACGGTCTTTCATTTCACGTGGAGGAAGGCACCATCACCGGGCTTTTGGGCCCGAACGGCGCGGGAAAGACGACCACGATTCAGATGCTTCTTGACCTTATTACGCCAACCAGCGGCCGTATCAGAATCTTGGGAAAGGAGTATAGAACGGCCCGCGAAGACATCTTAAGCCAGCTTAACTTTTCTTCGCCGTACGTTTCGCTTCCGGGAAACCTCACCGTCTACGAAAATCTGCTTACTTTCGGCCGGCTCTACGGTGTGCAGAACCTTCGTGAAGAAATAGAACGCTTGGCGGATTTTTTTGAAATTCGGACGTTTCTGAAAAAACTGACCTACCATCTCTCCACCGGCCAGTTAACGCGACTCAATCTCACCAAGGCGCTTCTCAACCAACCGAAGCTCCTGCTTCTTGACGAGCCGACGGCTTCGCTCGACCCCGACATCGCAGACCGTACGCGCGTGCTCCTTAAACGCATTCAAAAAGAGCGTGGTGTTACCATCCTCTACACGTCGCACAACATGGATGAGGTGGAGGAGATATGCGACAATGTTATTTTCATTCAGCATGGCCGTTTCAAGGACGAGGGAACGCCTGCGGAGCTTGTGAAAAAGTACTGCCACGAAGACCTAAACGATGTTTTTCTTCACATTGCTCGGAGCAATGATGAAGAAAGACATCGGAACTCTTAACCCTTAACTTTTACTGTTAACAGTTAAGAGTCAAAAGTTAGCAGTTTTCATTTCCATGAAACTCCATCGCATCAACGCCCTTCTCATCCGCCACCTCTATCTCTATCAGAGAAGTTTTCCGCGCATCATGGACATCATTTACTGGCCGGTGATGGAGCTCCTGGTATGGGGGTTTTTGAGCGTCTACATCGAAAAAATGAATCTTGGAGGATTCAACGTCGTAACGGTGCTTCTTGGCGCGGTCATCTTTTGGGATTTTCTCAATCAATCGCAAAAGTCGGTTTCCATAGCATTTCTTGAAGAGGTGTGGGAAAAGAATCTCTTAAACATTTTTGTGACACCGCTTCGCCTCTCTGAATTCTTCGTCTCAACGCTCCTCATCGGTTTGGTGCGGCTCATTCTTGTCGGTATCATTCTCGCCGTGCTCTCGTCTCTTATATACCGTTTCAACCTGTTCGCGCTCGGCTTCGCGCTCATTCCCTTTGTGCTCAATCTCTTTCTTTTTGGGTGGGCACTGGGACTGCTTGCGAACGCCGTCATCCTTCGCTTCGGCACTTCCGCGCAGATTCTTGCGTGGGGTTTTATCGTCCTGATTCAACCTTTTTCTGCCGTGTTCTATCCGGTGTCGGCGCTGCCGTCGTTCCTTCAGCCAATTTCGTACCTGCTTCCCTCCACCTATGTGTTTGAGGGTATGCGCTCGGTCATCGCGACCGGTAGCGTGTCCGCCGCGCATCTTTGGGGGGCAGTTGTTGTCAATGCCGTCTACCTTCTTTTTATGCTCTGGTTTTTCTTTAGGATGTTTGCGTATGTCAAGCGGGAGGGAAAACTGCTCAAACTGGAAGGGTAACTGGTGCCAGAAACAGATTTAATTCTCGCTATTCAATTACTTGTTTCAGTCGCCAGTTTTGTTCCAGTTACGTGTTACCTTTTTCAGTTATCGTTAGGTGTTATACTACCAATGTCATGTTGAAAAAATCTCTCATCACGGCAGTCATCGTGCTCTCGCCACTCCTTGCCGTTGCCGCTTCAATCAATCTCGGCGACTATTTTCTCAAAGGCGCAGAGAACGCGCCCGGCGACGTGTACGCGGCTGGCGAAACCATCGTGTTCGCGGGGAGTGTTTCGGGTGATGCGCTCGCGGCGGGACGGACGATTTTCAGCCAAAGCCGCATTTCGAATGATGTATTTTTTGCGGGGGGAACCGTTCGGGTGGAAGGAGCCGTCGGTGATGATGTCCGTGTGCTGGGGAGGAGAGTGGAAATAGACGGAATAATTGCGGGCGATGTCGTCATTGTCGGCTCGAGAGTCCTCATAAAACCCACTGCAGTCATCGGGGGGTCTCTGTACGCGGTAACGGGAGAAATAGAAGTGCGGGGCACCGTTCAGGGCGGCGGAAAAATCATGTCGAGCAAGTTTCTCCTTTCCGGAGCGATTGAGAACGACCTTGAACTCTGGGGGGGAGCTATATTCAAGGAACCGGCGCGCATCGGCGGGGATTTCATCCACCACGCGCGAGGAAAATGGGAGCCGCCCACTCATGTCGCCATTACCGGCAGGGTTATTGCCGGTGAATGGCGCAAAGGCAGCGTGGCGATGCAACAGTCGTCTTTCTGGGGGCTCTTTTTCCTAAAGGCGCTTATGATGCTTTCTCTTGGGTTTCTGCTGTTTCTCCTGGCAAGAGGACGCACCGAAAAAGTGCTCCTTGAAACACTTCCGAATTTCTGGACGCGCGCGCTTCGGGGGTTTCTCATCTTTTTGCTTCTTCCGCTCGGAACTCTTATCTTTCTATTGTCTGTCGTCGGCATTCCGATAGCGCTTATGCTCGGCTCGCTCCTTCTTTTGCTCTTTCTTTTATCGTGGGCGGGCGCCGGTATACTCCTCGGCGCGTGGTGCGAACGAGCGTTTTTCAAGCGCTCCGCCTTTCCGCTTTCTTATCGGCCGGTGCTCCTCGGAACCCTGCTTCTTTCCGTCGTCTCTCTCATACCGTTTGTTGGGCCGGTTATTCATGGTATGCTTCTTTTATCCGTGGCGGGCTCTCTCGGAACGATCTTTTTCCGTTCGTTGCGGGCTTTGGGCGCGTAGACAATGAAATTCATCAAGTTTTTCGACAAATTGGAAGATACAGCGAGGGGAAAGCTCTCCCGAGTCCCTATCATCTACGGCATCATTGGGGGCATTGCTATCGTACTGTTTTGGCGCGGCATTTGGCATACAGCCGACATGTTTGAGGGAAGCGGCGGCATCCTTGCCATTCTGTTTGGCGCGCCTATTTCAACGATACTAAGCGCCGTTGTGCTCCTTCTCACTGGTCTTTTTGTGTCCTTCTTCATCGGAGATCGCATCATTCTTTCCGGTCTGACGCACGAGAAAAAAGTTGAGGAGAAAACGGAAAGCGAAGTGCGCGCCGAGGGGGCAATCCTTCTTGGCATGTTTGATAAACTGGAGCGGATAGAAAAGGAGATAGAAGAGTTAAAAAAGGATAAATGAGGAAAGATGTTACAGACGATTTAAGGTGTAGGACATCTGGCGTAAGAAACATTCATGCTTCGTATTTCATAATTCATATTTCATACACGTACCTTCATGCCGGCAACGCGCAAAATTGAACTAGGTTTTTTCTTTCTCCTCGTGGCGGCGGCTACGGTGGTGTCGTTCCTTATCTTCAAGCCGTACTTTGGGGCGCTCTTTGTCGCGGTGGTGTTCGCGATTGTCTTCCGGCCGCTCTTTGAGGCACTGCATAGAAGAGTCAATGGAAAAGGACTTGCGGCGCTTCTGACGCTCGTTTTTCTTTTCTGCGTCATTTTGATTCCGGCAACGCTTTTTGGATTCCTTGTCTTTGACGACGCGCGAAATCTGTACGAATCCGCCGGAGCGGGGGCGACCGTCATCAGCCGCTTTGATGCCGCGCTCCAGCCGATTGAACTTTTCGTACGGGGAATTATTCCCGGATTTGAGCTCAACGTTTCCGCGTACATAAACGCCGCTCTTTCGTTTCTGGTGAATAATCTCGGAGGCGCCTTTACGCGCGCTATCGGCATAGTGTTTCAAACCTTTATTATGCTGTTTGCCCTTTTTTACCTCTTTCGCGATGGCGAAAAATTTCGCTCCTACATCGTGACACTTTCTCCGCTCACCAACGAGTATGACGAGCGGATTTTGAAGCGCATTGAAGGAGCTATTTCTTCGGTCGTGAAGGGGAAACTCCTCATCATATTTATTCAAGGCATCCTCGCCGCCATCGGGTTTTTTATCTTCGGTATTCCGAATCCCGTGCTGTGGGGGGCGGTCACATCCATCGCCGCGCTCATCCCCGCAATCGGAGTTGCCGTGGTATTTGTTCCGGCCGTCATCTACCTTTTCATCACCGGCGGCATCCCTTTGGCTATCGGGCTCCTTATATTGGGGGTTATCGTGGGTTCAATCGATAACATTCTCGGACCCATACTGTATGAAAAAGGTCTCTCCATGCACCCGCTCTTCATTCTTCTTTCGGTTTTGGGCGGTATCGCGCTGTTCGGCCCCGTTGGATTTCTTGCCGGTCCGGTTGCCATCTCGCTCCTCCTCGCGCTTCTTGATATTTACCCTCTGCTGTTTCAGAGCAATAATCATTGACGTAGGATTTAAGATTTACGATTTTGGATTTTTTCTTGGGCTGCCATTTCCGCTCTGCTTTCTCTGTGCTATAGTCTCGGCATGACGACTATTGTTACTCATGACGGCAAATTTCACGCGGATGAAGTGTTTGCCATAGCGGCGTTGCTGCTGCTTCACCCCGATGCTCAAGTCATTCACACACGCTCTCCAGAGAAAATAACGCAGGGCAATATCGTCGTTGATGTCGGAGGAGTGTATGACGAAACGAGAAACCGGTTTGACCACCATCAAATAGGCGGCGCCGGTTCCCGTAAAGATAACATACCCTACGCCGCGTTTGGGTTGGTGTGGAAGAAATTTGGCGAGAAGCTCTGCAAAAACGCGGCGGTCGCGGAGCGTGTGGAAAGAGTGTTGGTTACTCCGATTGACGCGAACGACAATGGCATTGACCTTTCACTGCCAAAATTTTCCGGTAGCTTTTCGTATGAGATTTCCGATGCCGTACGCTCCTTCGTTCCAACGTGGCGGGAAAAGGAGTCCCATCTCGAGACCAACTTTAATGAAGCAGTGTCTTTTGCAAAACGAATCATTGAGCGTGAGATACGGCGCGCGGAAGCGTTTGTCACTGGAGAACAAAGAGTACAAGCAATTTATAACGAGGCGGCGGACAAACGGCTCATTGTTTTGGATGAGGATTATTCATGGAAGGACACGCTCTCGCGCATACCCGAACCGCTTTACGTTGTGCATCCACAAAACGGGGCGTGGCGGCTCTATTGTGTGCGCGACAATCCGCATCTTTTCGTGAATCGCAGAGACCTTCCCGAAGGCTGGGCGGGGCTCCGGGACAAGGAACTGGCGCGGGTTACTGGGGTGTCGGACGCCGTTTTCGCGCACCGCAATCGGTTTATGGCGGTCGCTAAAAGCAAAGAAGGAGCGATTGCGCTTGCGAAGCTCGCGCTTGGCGGGACGATTTAAGAAGTAAAATTTACGATTTAAGATGTGAAGAATCTAGCTTTTTAGCTTTCTCCCAAATCATAAATCATAAATCTTGCCCCATGGCTTTCGTTGACGAAATAACCTTACATCTCAAAGCCGGCGATGGCGGCAACGGCGTCGTTAGCTGGCTCCATGAAAAAGGAAAAGAATTCATGGGTCCAGCCGGCGGGGACGGAGGGAAGGGCGGGGACGTGTATCTTCGAGCCGTCCGTGACATCAGCCGACTTACCTCGTACCGCTACGGAAACGTATTCTCGGCTGGTTGCGGCAGGAGCGGCGGGGGGAGAAGCAGGCACGGGAAAAGCGGTGAGAATCTCGAGCTCCAAGTTCCAGTAGGGTCTGTGGTGACTAACAACGTTACCGGGAGGATGTATGAATTTCTAAATGAGGGAAAGCGTTCATTGGCGCTTCACGGCGGCAGGGGCGGATTCGGGAATGAACATTTTAAAAGCTCCCGCAACGTGCGTCCTATTGAATTTACGGAGGGGAAGAAAGGGGAGGCGGCGGAACTCCATGTGGAGCTACGGCTCATCGCTGATGCCGGACTTATCGGTTTTCCGAACGCGGGGAAGTCCTCGCTCCTTAACGAATTGACGGCGGCGCATGCAAAGGTTGGAAGTTATGCGTTTACGACGCTTGAACCAAACCTCGGAGTATTTAGCGGCTTTATTCTCGCGGACATCCCCGGGCTTATTGCAGGTGCCTCCGAGGGAAGGGGACTCGGAACCAAATTCCTTCGCCACATTGCGCGCACGAAACTGCTTCTCCACTGCATTTCCGCGGAGGAAAAGAATTTGCTCAAAGCGTATGACATCGTGCGCCAAGAACTTATACGCCATGAAACCGAGCTCGGGAAAGAAAAAGAGGTAATTGTGCTTACCAAAGCCGACACGCGCGACGCCAAGGGGTTGAAAGACGCAGTCGTCTCCTTAAAGAAGCGCAACAAACAGGTGCTTACCGTCTCGATCATCGACGACGCGCTCCTCAAATCGTTCAAAGAAAGACTGTTAAAGATTTTACAGAATGTTTGGAGCTAGCCGATGGTAGTTTCGATTGTTCGCGTTGAAAAGTAGTTTTTATTTACGGCCGTCGTAAATAAAAACTACATTGAGGCAAATGCCGATAAATATTGGTTTTTGGCATTGGAGAAGTTTGCTACTTCAGCAGGGAGATGAACATTTCGCGAAGCACTTCCGGGTTTGCGGAGCCGCGCGTGGCTTTCATTCCTTGGCCTACGAGAAATTGCAGGGCAGCTGTTTTTCCGCTCTTGTAATCCTCCGCCACCTTCCTGTGGGCGGCGACAACGTCTTCTGCGACAACTTGGAGGTCTTTTTCGTCGCTTTGTTGGAGCAGTCCCAGGTGCGCGGCGAGCTCTTCCGGTTCCCCGCCTTTTTCAAAGAGTTCCCGTAGTATGTCCTTTGCTCCGCGCGAGGAAAGTTTCTTATCCGCTACCATGCCAATCAGCTTGGCGAATGCGCTAAAAGAGAAGGGAAGAGCCGCTCCATCTCCATCCAACCCCGCCTTTTTGATGAGTCCCAAGAGGTCGGACGTACTATAGTTTGCCGCAAGGAGAAGTCTTGATTTGTCTTTCAGTTCACCCTCAACAGCCTCAAGAAGCGCGGCAATCGATCGATTCGCAAGCAGTATCTCGGCATCATCGGCTTTGATGCCGAGGAGAGCGTACCGTTGCCGCTTTTCCCAAGGGAGTGTTGGCATTTCATTTTTCAGTCTCGAAACGGCAAATTCAGGAATGTCCGCAATAGCGAGTTTTGAGAGGTCCGGGTCAGGGAAGTAACGATAGTCATGACTCTCTTCCTTTCGGCGCTGGGAAAATGTTTTCCCAGTATCTTCATTCCACCCTCGCGTTTCCTGCAGAACTCTCTGTCCGGATTCAATACATTCTATGTGACGGTTCATTTCATAGGTAATCGCTCGCTCAACCGCGCGGAACGAGTTAAGATTTTTCACCTCCACTTTTGTTCCCAACTTCTCTCTCTCTTTTGACACAGAGATGTTTGCCTCAACTCGCATTTCTCCCTTTTCCATGTTGGCGCCAGAAGCGCCAAGATATCGAAGTAAAAGTTGGAGCTCGCGCGCGAAGTCGGCGGCCTCTCTCGCGCTCGAAATCACCGGTTCGGTAACGAGCTCCATGAGCGGCACTCCTGCTCGATTGAAATCAACCAAACTAAATCCTCCCTCGTCCTCGACTTTAGTTCCTCCTTTCTCAAAGGAGGTGTCCGAGTAGGCGAGGACGGAGGACTTAAAAATCCCGCGGCTCGTCAACCCGCCACTCCTTTTATGAAAGGGAGAAGGAGAGGCATCTCGATGTATGGAAGTAGCGGTATCTTCTTCAAGATGAACACGCGTAATCGAAACTCCATTCAGTGCGCCGCCGGAGACGAGTGGAAACTCATACTGGCTCAACTGATACCCTTTTGGAATGTCGGGATAAAAATAATTCTTTCTGTCGAATTCCGTGAAGCCGGCGAGCTGGCCTCCGAGCGCGAGGCCCACTTTGAGAATATGCTTCACTGCCTCTTTGTTGATTACTGGAAGCGTTCCCGGGTGTCCCATACATATGGAGCAGATGTTGACATTTGGTCTAACCTCGTCCGGATCATTTTTTGAATCGCAAAACATCTTTGTTCGCGTCTTCAACTCCGCGTGAATTTCCAGTCCAACCGTAAGTATGTAGTCCATGATTTTTAAGCGAGTCGCCCGCCCCGCAGGGATCTCTGCTTTCCTGCGGGGTGGATTTCCAAGCCGACCGATAATTTGCATTCACTTTGCATACGCACATACTATGTGACAACTCGCGGAAATGGAAGAAAGAAGCGTCGCGCAAAGTTTGCGGGCAAATCAGCAGGAGGCACTTGACTAGTCTGATTCGTGTGCCACAGCGAGTTTCCGGGGCCCTGCGGGCTTCGTCTTTTTCGGGATTTGAATCTGGGCGATAAGATTTTTAAGGTCCTCAACCTTGTAGACGCGGTAGTTGCTGATGGGGTGCCGATAGGCCAGAAGTTTCCCAGACTTGTCCCAGTTGCGGAGGGTTAATTTTGAGACACCGAGCATTTTTGCCGCCTCCTTGATCATAATCATGTCATCACTCATAAACTGTAATATATCCTACCTAACATCATAAGAAAAGTAATAGATGTTGATAACTGTCTAGCAACGTTGAGAACATAGCTGAATCCCCTCTGTCGGAGGTGACTTTTGAAATCTTTTATTCAGTATGTCAAATATTTGGAGACAGGGATTTCGTGAAACGGAGAAGTGAGAAGTGGTAAAATCTTTCCAAGATTTTGGGTGAAACGTTGCATATACAGCGTGAGGATTGAAGAAAATCTTCCGCGAGATTTTCTTCAAAACACACTTTTCGCCCACCCATTGCTACACCCTCACTTGCGTGTTCAAATCAGAAAAGTGAAATTGAGTTCTCCACAAGATTTTCTCCGAAATTAGACGATAAAAAACTATAATTAGCGGCATGGAAATTGAGCTTCTCCCGAATGTCAGGTTCGACTTCTCGTCTTGCCGAGATGTGGTCGCCTTTTTACCACTTCTCGGCTTTTTTTGCCCTTCCTTCTAGTTCGCGAATATGGCTTCCGAACTTATTTTTTACGGCAGGAAATTTCTCCCCTCCGGCGAGGCATCAAGAGTCTCCGGATATAGCACCGACTACATCGGTCAGCTGTGCCGTGGCGAGAAGCTTGTTTGTCGGAGAGTTGGTAGAAGCTGGTTTGTGGAGGAGATGTCTCTGCTTGCCTACACGGCGCTTGACCTCAACCATGCTCCCTCAAAGGTATTTCGCCTTAACGGTAACCGTGCCTCCACCGAGGTGCGTGCCGAGGCGCCGACCTCGGTGGTGGTGCCGGCGGCGGAGTTGGTTTCAGCGGGTGTCTTTGCTCAGTCCCTAGTTGCGGAGGCACCTGCAGGAGGCGAATCGTCACCTGCCATGGCTCCTGTGAAGGAACTGGTGGAATTAATTCCAACCGCGAATACTCTCTCGCAAGCGGAAGAAGTGGCTCCTGCCGCTCCGGTTGCAGAGAAGATTCCCACTCATTCGCCGGTTTCACCTTCGGTAGAAATTATTGCTGACAGAGTTCTGGAAAATCTTGCGGATGGCTGGGGTTTCCTTCGTCATCAATTTTCGCCGGAACTTGGGCAAAAGGCGCTGGTTCTCGGTTTGTCGGTCGCGCTCGTCTTCGGACCGTACTTTGTCAGGAATCAACCGGTACTTCAAACGGTAGGAGAGTTGGTGAGAGCGTCCTCGCAAAACATTGCCGCGCAAATTGGAGGAGCATCCGAGGCGCTTCAGTCCCTCGCGTCCGCTTCACCGGAAGAATTGCGGCAGGCGTTCTCTCTTACTGCCGTTTCTCTTGTTTCTCGAAGTCAGAATCTTGGCGAGATGCTGTTTGAGTCCGGAGCGCGCGCGGCAGGCGAAGCGCGAGAAGGCGTCAAAGAAGACGCGCGATTGCTTGCGCGCGCGGCCGCAGAAACGATGGAGACTGGAATAAGCAATGCAAGCGGTCTTCTCGCTTTGATTTCGGAGGGCGCGGCAGAGAGTGTTCGCGCGTTCGCGGTTCTTGTGGCAGATCGGTATGAAAGTTTTTCGCTTCAAGCGGCCGGGCTTTTGCTTATGACGAAGGAGAGTCTGTTGTCATTTAATAATCCAATTGATGACCTTGCGCGCGGCGTGTACAGGGGCGTGAACAAGGGAATCTTTTCTTTGCGCGACCCGATTCGCCGCTTCCTCGGCATTAAGGATGGAAGCGGTGGCACAACAGCGACCACGGGTGTTTCTACAAGCACTTCCATCACGAAATTTGTCTACACTTCTCCTTCGACTAAGGCGGAGCCGCCGTACCGATACATACCGCCCGCACCCGTCATCGAGAGTGTGATTGAAAGGCAAATCGTCATCTCTCCCGCGAACATTGAACAAAAACTCTTCGACCTTCAAACACGCCTCGCCACGGATATCGCTTCACTTCGCTCCAGAACCGCAGAGGTACAGAGCGCGACACAGTCCAACGCGACCTACATCAACAACGTCTACAACACGGTGGCCCAAACCAACAATCTTGACCGCGTGGAAGACCTCACCCTTCTCAACCCCAAGATTTCTTTTGGAACCATGACGAGCACCGCTCTTTCCGCGGTGAGCGGCACCTTCACCGCGCTTTCGGGCAACTCGCTTACGGTAGATTCTCTAAATGGCACGACCGGCGCCTTGACGGGTAACCTTACCGTTGGCGGCAATGCCACTATTGCCGGAAATCTTGATGTATATGGAACTGTCACTCCGGCAACCATCAGCGCCACATCTTCCGTTTCCGCTCCGTATTTCACCGCGACTTCAACAACCGCGACTTCTTCGTTCGCCGGCGGTTTGACGGTTCAGACGGATAAGTTCGTTGTTGAGTCGGGGTCGGGGAATGTTGGACTTGGAACAACCTCTCCGCAGGCTCGTCTTGCGCTCTCCGGCTACGCAGACTCCGCGAACCCGCTCCTCCTCATCTCCACCTCCACACCGTCGGCGACCTCCACCGCGCTCATCATCACCTCAAGCGGAAACTTTGGTCTCTCCACATCTTCGCCAACATCTCGTTTCGCCATTGAGGCCTCCACTCCTACCGCGGCGTTTCTTTTGAATCAAACAGGGACCGGCAATCTTTTGACGCTTGAAGATTCCGGCACGGCAGTCTTCTCCGTTGTTGATGGGGGAAATGTCGGGGTGGGTACCACCTCGCCGTTCGCAAAACTCTCCGTTTCGGGTGCCGGCTATTTTGACGGTTCGATTACGACGGCGTCTTCACTCACCGCAGGCGGCGACATAACGGCGACAAACATTACCGCGACCGGCACCGCCACTTTTACCAATCTCGCGCTCACCGGCTCCACCACGCTTCAACACTTCACTTTTGTAAACGCAACAGGCACAAGCGCGACCACCACAAACCTGTTCTCCACAAATGCCGTCTTTACAGGCGCCACCTCCACTTCGTTCTTCACCTCCGTCTTCAACGCGATTTCTTCAATCTTCTCTTCCATTACCGGTGGTTCGGCCACTCTTGGTTCACTCACCGCCACTTCTTCCGCCACTCTTTCTTACGCGGGGACCAACATGCTCATCACGACCGATACCGCGGGGAAACTTATCTCGTCATCAACGCCTGTGGCCGCCTACTATCTCGCTACATCTTCTATTGCCTCAATCTTCCCCTACGCCTCCACGACCGCCCTCACCGTCTCGGGCACGGGCTACTTCGGCACGGCAAGCACCACCAACCTCACCGTCTCCTCGCTCACAAACACGCGCATTCCTTTTATCGGAGCGGCAGGCGCATTCACCGACGACTCCGATCTTACCTTTACCAACGGCAACCTCCTCACCGCAACATATGCTTCCTCCACCTCGCTCACCACGAGCGGGTACGCGGCGTTCGCGACAGAAGGAGGCAATGTCGGCATCGGGACGACTTCGCCCGCGGCAAAGCTCTCCGTCAACGCCGCCTCAACGGGAATGGGAATGTATCTTGCGGGCTACGCCAACGCCACGGCAGATATGTTCAGAATCTCCACCTCCACGCTCACCGCCACCTCCACCGCTTTTGTGATTGATTCCAAAGGAAGGGTGGGGGTGGGGACGACGAGTCCGAGCCAGCCGCTTTCGGTGGCGGGGCATTGCGTGACGGGAGACACGAAGCTACGCCGAAGACGGCGCAGGCAGAACTTAGAACTTGGAACTAAGAACTCGGATTCTAATTCTCCAAGCTCCAAGCTCCAAGCTCCAAGCTCTTCGTCGGACGACTACATCTACGACGAAGTCGCCATCAAGGACATTGACGAGGGCGATGAAGTGCTATCGCTTGATGAAAAGACGGGCGAGTTTGTCTGGCGCAAAGTCCTTGCCGTCTGGGAGATGGGAGAAAAGCCCATTTACAAACTCACGACCGCGAGCGGCAAGACGATTCGCACGACAGCCGAGCATCCCTACTTTGTTTTGCGAGAACGAGCAGGTTTCTGCAACAGTTCGACTTTCCAATCGTCGGGATTCAGCGTAATAAGACGCTTCGCATATGGCTTGTATGTGGTGATGAGTTTCTCAAATTGGGTGAGTAGCGCGGCGGTGTCTTTCTGGGGGATTCTCAACCAAATCACGGAAAAGATTTTGTCGGGCGGATATTCGGCAAAATCTTTGTCATTCGTCACCAATACGCGCTTCTCCCGTTTTGAGACGGCGGCTAGCAACCGATCGGAGGATCGTTTGGGGAGCAATTTGAAATTCACCTTCCGCAATTTGAGAAACGAAGCGAGTTCCGCTCGCACATTTTCATCAAGCAGGAATCGCGCCTCGTTCGGTGTTGACGATGACATAGTGATCGCGGGTGATGGAGCTCGCGTACTGGAGCGCGGCTTTAATGTGTTCCAAGCGAAGAGAAGGGAAGGTTTTCAAAATGTCGCTGGATTTTTCTCCGGCCGCCAGAAGTTCCAACACCTGCCAGACCATAATGCGGGTGCCGCTGAAAGTCGGCTTGCCGTGGCAGATTTCCGGGTCGGCTACGATGTGTTTGTTGAGGATGATTCTTCTCATAGGGAACATAATACTACGCTTCGGGCGATTAAAGTCAACAAGGCGAACGGGGAATGGGTTAAGGTAGCTTACTTGCAAGTTGGTGTGACCATCGCAGTGGCGGCAGGAGGCGAAGGCGCGCTCGGCAAAAACGCCTCGCGCGCCGACTACACCTCTGCCTCTTGGGAGCGCATCACCTCTATTGACCTCCTCCCCGCCGAAGCCGTCTACGACATCACGGTGGAAGGGACGCACAACTTCGTCGCAGGGCACTATGTGGACGCGCGGACGAATACATCGCTCACGTCCGCCGCGGAGAGTGTTGTTGCCCTGCGACGGAACTTGGAACTTGGAGCTCGGAACTTGGAAGAGTATGATGGAGAACATGGAAGACGAGAACTCACAGCCAAACTACGAGAAACTGCGGATTTGGCAGGAAGCCATGGCGTTGACGCAGACGGTCTACAAGATTTCCGCTTAATTTCCGAAGACGGAGATGTTTGGATTGACGAGTCAGATAAGGCGGGCAGCGACATCAGTACCACTCAATATGGCGGAGGGAAGCGGTCGCGGCAGGAAGGAATTTATCCACTTTCTCACGATGGCATCCACATCGGCAAACGAGGTGTTGACGGCTCTAAAACTGGCGCATGGTCTAGCGTACATATCGGAGAAGGAACACACCGACCTGCGTCATCGTTACCTCGCCTTGATTCGTCAAACGCAAAAACTTATATCCAATTTGCGCTCCGCGCCCTCCAAGCTCTAAGTTCCAAGCTCCAAGTTCCCGAAGACAACCTTGTTGTCTTCGGCGGCATCATCGCTCACAACACCTACGTGACCGGCGACGTAACGGCGGGGGGAGTGTTTAACGCTCTTGACGCGACGGGGACATCCACCCTCTCGGGCTACCTCTCCACTACGCAGTTTGCAAACACCGCGATGAGCGCGGGCAGTATCCCGTTCTTCGGCGCGGGCGGCTTCATGCAACAGTCAAACGCCAATCTGTTCTGGGATGCTACGAACAACCGTCTTGGCCTTAACACGACGACTCCCTCCAAACTCCTCTCCGTCCACGGCAACAGCTACGTCTCCGGCGCTTCCTTCTTCGGGGGAGCGCTCACCGCC
>MHSB01000036.1 GCA_001821155.1 Candidatus Taylorbacteria bacterium RIFCSPLOWO2_01_FULL_50_130
ATTTGCCCCTCGGAGAGAAAATGGGCGTTTGAAGCTCATTTACTTGGGAAGAGGCGATCATTTGATGCTCATTATGAATGGGAGGAGACTCAGGGTAAGAGAAATTGAGAAAGTGTGATATAATTCACATATGAACAATCACTGGTCCGTTAATACAACAGAGCTTCAAAAAGATCCGGAGAGCTTTGCTATCTGGAAGCTGGAACAATGGGTTAATTGGGGTATCGGAACAGTTCGAGCAAAAAGAGCCGATCTACTCAAATACTGGGATGTACTCGATATTGACGAATGGAAGCGCAAAGCCCTTTCACTGGCGCTTTTTTAACATGCCATGCCGTCAATACTCTCAAAAAATCAGACGAAGATTCTCTCACTGTTGAGCAAAGAAAAACTTCTCGCTGACTCATTCTATCTATCCGGCGGTACTGCTCTTGCCGAGTTTTATCTGCAACACAGGATTTCGGAAGACCTCGATTTTTTTTCTGAAAAAGAATTTGAACCTATGTTTATTTCATCTACATTCAAAAAAATACAAGCCGCGTCGGGTATTGTAAAAGTCAATTACGAGCAAAGTTTCAACCGCAATCTTTTCTTTCTTGAATTAAAAGACGATACTATCAAAACAGAGTTCATCTATTTCCCGTTTGCGAGGATAGAATCAAAAAAGAAACTCGGTGATCTTTGCATAGACAGTCTTATAGATATCGCCGTCAATAAAGTTTTCACCATTTATCAGAAACCTCGCTCCAGAGATTTTATTGATTTATATTGCATCTTGATGCAAGAAAAATCATGGAGTATTGACATGCTGGTAGAAAAAGCTCAAATCAAGTTTGATAATTACCTCAACCCGCTTCAATTGAGCAGTCAGTTCGTGAAAGCTGAAGTCCTCAAAGATTATCCGAATATGATCCAGAAAATTGATGAAAAGGAATGGCAGAGTTTCTTCATGAAAGAAGCTAAGCGGCTTGCCGCATCAAAGCTTGAGTAAATCCCCGACGATATCCGTATATACAACAGAGCGTTGTCGGCGCAGGAGGTAGGGCAACTGTATCAATTGGGGAGACATTTCTATCTACCCGAGAGATTTCGGTTCCTTTTATTTCTATCTACAACGCTGTCGCGGCGTGGATATATCTCACAAAAGGTACGGGAAATATTTCTTAATGCTAACGGTTTTACCGCATCTATAACTGGTCCCGGATCAACAGGCGACGAAACGACGTTTTTCGGTCCGGCCACGATGAGAAAAGCAAACTTTCCTAAAGGGAGTACCCGCCTAACTTTTCAGAAAAAGTTGGGCGGGGGAGGGATTTGAAATCCAGGGAAGAGAAGAATTTAATATGCTATAATTTCCCATTATCCGCGTGGAAACATTTTGGAAATGAAAAAAGAAAAAATTATTGTCGCTATTAACGGACTTGGACGGATCGGTCGGGCATTTTTAAGAGTGGCTAAAGGCCATCCGGAGATTGATATTGTCGCCATCAATGATTTGGCCACTCTCGACAGCATTTCCTATTTAGTGAAGTATGACACCGTTTACAAACAGGCGCCCTTTACAGTCGAACATAATGGCAAGTCTTTGGTGATAGACGGAAAGGAAATCGCCTATTTAAGCGAAAAGGAACCGGCAAAATTGCCGTGGAAGGAAATGAACATAGATGTCGTTGTCGAATCCACGGGTCTTTTCACAAGCTATGAAAAGGCAAAGGCGCATTTGGAGGCAGGCGCAAAGAGAGTTGTTATAACGGCTCCGATAAAAGAAGAGAAGACACAAAACACAGAGACACAGAACCCAAACCCCAAAGAACAACAAGTTGTCTACGGGGCAGGCAAAACACAAATTTCACAAAACGCAGAAAAAGCAGAAAAAGCAGAAACGGTTTTACTTGGAATCAATGAGGATAAATTGAAGATCTGCCGAATCAGTTCTAATGCTTCATGTACGACCAATGCCGGCAGTCCTCTTATTGCTATTTTGGATGAAGCGATAGGAATTGAAAAAGCGGTTTTGAACACCGTGCACGGCTACACCGCCAGCCAAGCCATCGTTGACGGCCCATCCAAGAAGAATTTACGGGAAGGCAGGGCGGCCGCTCAAAATATAGTGCCTTCATCCACCGGTGCCGCAATCGCCACAACCAAGGCTTTCACGAAATTGGCCGGTAAGTTCGACGGTATCTCTATCCGCGTCCCCGTCGTTATCGGCTCGATCGTTGACATTACTTTTATCGCCAAGAGAAGCACCACGGTCGGAGAGGTCAACGAAATTCTCAAGAAAGCGGCCACTGAAGAGCGATGGAAGAAAATTTTCGCAGTTACGGAAGAGCCCCTCGTGTCCGCGGATATTATCGGTGAATCTCACGCTTCAATAGCCGATCTTGAAATGACGCGCGTAGTTGACGGCAATCTGGTAAAGGTGCTTGGTTGGTATGATAATGAAATGGGGTATGCGCACACTTTAGTTGGTCATGTAATAAAAGCGGGAGAGCGACTGAAATAATTTTTAATTTTTAATTTTTAAATAATTTAGGACTTACGCAATCGGTGTCATTCCCGTGAAGCTTGTCCCCGCGAAGGCGGGGAACGGGAATCCAGGGCGTTAAAAAACGGCCACATACTGGATTCCCGCCGTAGCTTGCCCTCGACCTGATCGGGGATGGGAATGACAGAAAAGGAAGAAATGCGTAAGTCCTAAATTTGTAAAAAGGAAGCTAATGAATCAAAACACTGGCTCCGAATGCTAGCTCACGCGAATAAAGACCAAGGGAACGAATGTAAAAAGCTCTGGCAGGAAGCTCATGAGGTAACACTAATTTTCGCCAAGATTTTTCAAAATTGCTCTGTTTAGAGTTCTAGATTTATTTAAAAATTTAAAAATTTCAAAAATTAAAAATTGCTATGAAGGTTTACTTCGCCGGTGATCATGCCGGATTTGAATTAAAGAAGAAAATTATTGAGTATGTCCGTTTGCTCGGACACGAAGTTGAAGACTTGGGGCCGTTTGAATACGTGGCGGGGGATGATTACACGGATTATGTCATACCTCTCGCGCGAAAAGTCGCGGAAAGTTCTCCCTTTGTAAAAGGGAGTATCCCGCGTTCAGCGGGGGGAGGGATTTTAAAATCCTCCGCCTCGGAAGACCTCGGCACCTCCTTTAGGAAAGGAGGAATATCCCCCGGCCTCGAAGACTCGGCCACCCCATTTTACAAAGGGGGAATGGAAATTCGGGGAATAGTAGTGGCCGGAAGCGGTCAGGGTGAAATTATCGCCATGAACAGGATAAAAGGAGCGCGGGCCGCTCTGTTTTGCCCCTGTAATTTTGACCTTATCAAAGCCTCGCGCGGTCATAACGACAGCAATATCCTCGCGATCGGCGCGCGCTTTTGCACGGGAGAGGAAGCGAAAAAAGGGATTCAGGCGTGGCTTGAAACGCCATTTTCAAACGAGGCGCGGCACGTAAGAAGACTGACGAAGATCGAACAAATGACAGATAATTTATAACCGAATAACTGAATAACCATCGGGATACGGGGGTTATTCAGTTATCGGTTATTCAGTTATGAATTATCATATAGTTCCCGCCATTCTCCCGAAAAGTTTTTCTGAAATTCGCGCAAAGCTTGGACTAATCAAGGGCGCGGCGGATGCGGTTCAAATAGACATTGTTGACGGAAAATTCGCCCGCAACAAGACATGGCCATATGTCGGAGATAGGGGTGAATTTGAGTCCCTGCTGAAAGAGAAGGAGGGATTTCCGTTCTGGGAGGATTTTGATTTTGAATTTGACCTCATGATTGCGAAACCCGCGGAAGCAGTGGGCGATTTTGTGCGCATTGGGGCGAGCCGCGTCATCGTGCATCTCGAGAGCATGGAACCGGACGCGCTTTCCGACCTTATTCATGAGTGGAAACACGCAGTTGGCATAGGACTCGCGCTGAAACCATCCACGCCGATTTCGCTCCTTGAAACTTTTTTGCATGAAGTGAGTTTTGTGCAGTGCATGGGAAACGACAAAATTGGGTTTCAAGGGATTACGCTTGATGAGGAGAAGGTGTTGCCGAAGCTTTTGAAGCTGCGCGCAAAGCATCCACAACTTACCATTGCCGTGGACATCGGCGTCACTTTTGAAACAGCTCCGCGACTTATCAAAGCGGGCGCGAATCGTTTGGTTGCTGGTTCCGCGATATTCGGGCACGCGAATCCGGCAAAAGCCCTGCGGCAACTCAAAGCCCTGTTTCCTGGAGGGGAATCTGGGCAAACTGCTCTCATGGGTAGTTTGAAAGACATTGGATGACACATCAAAAAATGCTATACTTCCGGAGTATGAAGAAATTAAACAAGAAAGAGAATGAAGTTAAGGATATCATCCAGACGCTCAAAGATTTCATAGAGCTTGTGGATCGCCGCTTTACTCTTTTAGAAAACAAAGTGGGCGCCGTTCGCATTGGTGTCGAAAGAGCTAAGGAAGAACTCCGTCAGCAGATTGAAGGGTTGGGAATGCGGATTGACGATTTGTCTCTGCATCGCGCCAAATACTCTGACATTGAGATTCTTCAAAAACAGATTTCGGATATTCGCAAACGTCTCGAAACTACAGGCCACCTGAAGAAGTAACACGAACATGTCTTCTTCGAAGAAAACTCCAGGCGCAGTAACTGACCTTGCCGACACGCACCTTACTGACGCGCGGATTAAAACGCTCGCAAAGAAGGCCAACGACCCCAGTAGTAGAACCTCGCAGATTCGGTTCACTATATGGGGCGAGAAGGGGTTTGTTTGACTACCATGGGTAACCTAAATGACAAAAAGATTTTAGAGTTACAACTGCAAGCGAACGCTATCCGCATCACGCTCATAGAAGCTCTCGTTGAGGCGGGATCTGGACACACCGCAGGCCCTTTAGGCATGGCGGATATCTTCACCTATCTCTACTTTCATGAACTTCGGCATGACCCGAAGAATCCAGCATGGCCCGAGCGCGATCGGCTCGTGCTTTCCAACGGCCACATTTGTCCGGTGTTATACTCCACGATGGCGCACGCGGGATATTTCGACAAAGATGGGGTGGAGCAGTACAAAAAGGGGCTTCGCAAATTCGGCGCGCCGTTTCAGGGGCATCCGCATCGGGAATATTTCCCCGCGCTTGAAACAAGCTCCGGGCCTCTTGGCAGCGGTCTTTCACAGGCGGTTGGAATGGCGCTCGCGGAGCGGATTGATTTTAACCAAGGTCGCGCCTTGGATCGGGGAAAAGGCGCGACCTTTGGAAATAAGTTTTTCTACTGCCTTATGTCGGACGGCGAGCTTGATGCCGGAAACAGTTGGGAGGGCGCTATGCTCGCCGGTAAAGAGCGGCTCGGCAATCTCATCGCTTTCATTGACCGCAACAACATTCAGATAGACGGTTTTACGGAAGATATTATGCCTTTGGAGCCGCTTTCAGATAAATGGCAAGCGTTTAATTGGCACGTTATTGAAGTGAATGGGCACGATTTTGCCGATATACACAGAGCGGTAGGCGAA
>MHSB01000037.1 GCA_001821155.1 Candidatus Taylorbacteria bacterium RIFCSPLOWO2_01_FULL_50_130
TGTCTAAATTCTCCCTATCTAATAAGGGGAGCATCCGCCGCGGCGGAGAGGGGTGTCATAAAGGGAACACTGCCGTCTCCCGCCCACGCAGATGCTTCGGTGGGCAGGTCTGCAGGAAGGATCTCAAAATCCTCCATCTTTCAAGCATTCCCTAAAAAGAAAACAGCCCCCTTAATGAGGGCTGGGAACAATGAGCATTTTATTGAGAGCGGTGAAAAGTGGTAGCGGCAATCAACTGTCTCACTTTGTTTTGTAATCGCTGCAACTCTTCTTCCATCTCTCGAAGTTCGTCAATTAGATGGCCGGCAAACTCACTCGCAGGGCTTTGTGTAGACAACTGTGTGATTACTTGAAGAGCATACTCCTTTCTTCCAACAAGGTGCACCATTTTGTCGGCGCGATTGCTAAACTCCCAACGATAGAGAGTTGAACGATTCAGCTTCTCAAAGCCTTCGTGCGTACGAAGGGTTGCGACTACATCATTGTAACTCATTCTCCTTTCAGCCCTGACTTTCTCAAATCGCTGACCCCACTCAGTCAAAGTAGCTTCCCAATTTTCTTTGGGTCTTCGGCCCATATAAATCCTTTCTGTTGGTGTGTTGATGCTAGTGTTTAACTATGCTATTTCTATCTGTAATCACATTTTTTGTCAACAATTTCTTCTTCCGGCTACAGATCTATTCTCAAATTCTCAAGAATTCAAGAATGAATTTTATACTTTTACGTCCGCACTAGTCCGCGCGCAGTCATCGCTGTCAGCGATGAAAACAACAAACTCCCCTCTCACCTTCTCCGGATTATTTTTGAAAAATTCCAAAAGCTCCGCGGCGGTGCCGCTTTTTACTTCTTCGTGAATTTTGGTGAGCTCGCGGCAAACCACAATCTTCTTCAGCAAAGGTTCAACCTCCCCGTCCGAGGGGGAGGTTGAACCTTTCAGAAACTTCTCCAAAGACTGGAGCGTCTTCAAAATCCGGTGTGGGGATTCGTAAAAGACTACGGTCCGCTTTGACGCGGCAATTTCCTTAAAGAGTGTTTCCCGCCCCTTTTTGTGCGGCAAAAATCCTAGGAACACAAAATCGTGCGCCGGCACGCCGGCAACCGAAAGCGCCGCTGTAAGCGCGCTTGGCCCCGGCACCGCTGCGATAGTTGGTAAGTTTTGAAGTTTCGCTCGCTGTAAGTCGGCAAGGTTAGCCGAACAACTTCCAAACTTCTCAACTATTGAACGTACCAACGCAGCTCCGGGGTCTGAAACCCCCGGCGTTCCCGCATCGGAAACAAGCACGATGTTTTTCCCCTCTTCAAGCCACCCGACGACTTTTTCTGCGCTCACTCCGCTTTGCTTCTCGTTGTAGGTTGCTAGTTGTTTGTGAGCGATTCCATAGTGTCCCAAGAGCCGCTTCATCACCCGCGTATCCTCGCACAAAATCACATCCGCTTCTTTAAGCACCCGTAGCGCACGAAGCGTCACGTCTTCTAAATTCCCTATCGGCGTCCCCACTATATACAACGTAGACATGAACTTATCTCATCACAATTACAACATACTTACAAACTTGAGAATGTCAGGATGTTATTTATGTGTCTTAGTTATTCTTGACGAGTATATCCGCAACCTTATTCGTCTCTCCTGCGCCGAGCGTGATGATGATATCACCGCGTGAGGAGAATTTTAAAGCGAGCTTTGCGGCTTCGGCGAGCGTGGCCGCCATGTGCGCGTCACCGCCACTCTTTCTAACTCCGTCCGCGAGCATTTGCGAACTAATGTCTCCCGGGTCTTCCTCGCGAGCTGGGTAAATGGGAAGCACTATCACGCTGTTTGCTTCCTTGAGAACCGTGATAAATCCGTGAAGATGTTGTTTGGTGCGCGAGTAGAGGTGCGGCTGGAACACGACGACGATTTTGGGCGACAACCCCCCCGAGGCGCCACCTTTGCGGGAAGAGACAACCCCCCCTTCGGGGACGACGGCTCCCCCTTTATTAAGGGGGAATAGTTCGCGCGCGCCCTGGAGTATCGCTTCGATCTCGGTCGGATGATGTCCATAGTCGTCATACACCAATGCGCCGTTATTCGCCCTGCCGCGAAATTCAAACCGCCGTGCCGCGCCGGAAAATCCCGCGAGGGATTTTCCGGCACTCGCCAAACCAACACCAAGTAACTCGGCCACCGCGAGCGCCGCGGCGGCGTCTTTTTTGTTGTGAACGCCGGGCACGAGAAGTTTGGGAACTTTCGTCAAGAACTTTCCAAAATCAATTACCCTCCCCTTCCCCGTCGAAGCGACGCGCTTTGCCCGCGTATCCGAAAAATCGCAAATTACCGCGCCGTCTTCCGGAACTTTCGCCGCGAGCTCGCGAAAACCGCTTTCTATGTCATCTAAATCGTTGTAGTAATCAAGATGGTCGGCGTCAATGTTCGTTATCACCAAAATCTTCGGCGACAAATGCAAAAACGACCGTCGGTACTCGCACGCCTCCGCCACTAAATATCTTCCTTCCCCCGCAATAAAATTTGTTCGGCCTTTCCCCCGATACAACAAGGTCCGACCTTGTTGTACAAGGTCGGACCTTGTAAGAAAACTACCTATCACAACGGTCGGGTCAAGCCCGGCCTCAATCATAATTTTAGCAATCATCGCCGTCGTGGTGGTCTTGCCATGCGTGCCGGAAACGGCAATCGTAAATTTGCCGCGCGCAATCTCTCCGAGCGCCTCGGGGTAACTCATCATATGAATCCCCCGCCGCTTGGCCTCGGCAAACTCCGGATTATCTGGCGTTACCGCAATCGTGTAAATTACCAAATCGCACTCTGCCGGCACATTCCTCGCCTTTTGGCCAATAAAAACCCGCGCGCCAAGTTTCCGAAGCTCCTCCGTCACATCACTCTCCGCCTCATCCGACCCTCTGACTTCTACAAGAGAGAACTTGTTTTGAGCTTGTCGAAGGAACATCCGCGCGATAGCGGAAATCCCAATCCCGCCAATCCCTATAAAATGTATAGAGCTAATTTTTTTGAAATTTAACATTTCCATAATTTGCTAACTTAAATTAAGTCGAGCGGCCAAATCTTCGAGACTTAAATTGGTATTGTCAATTTTCTCATCATAACCTTGCAAGACTTCTTGTGACTTATGGAGCAAAGCTATTTCATCTTCAGTAATGCAGGGCAAGCGCATTTTGTTTCTTTTCTGTATTTCTTCAAAAGTTGGTAGAAGTAAAACAATTTTTAAATCAAACTTAGCGAGTTCCTTTTTATATAGTTGGAGTGTCTCCTGAGATAACACATCCAGTATAACGACATCTGAATTATTCTGAACAAAGTTGCTCGCCAAAAGACAGGCGTTTTTTACCCCTAAAATCTGCTGCCTTCTCCCTTCCTCACCATCCCAAGGCGCCCTGTGAGGTTGCAAAAGCATCCAGCGCACCGTATCAACGTCGATAACTGCACAAACCTCTCGCTTCTTAGCAAGAATTTGTGCGACTGAACTTTTTCCCGCTCCTGCTGGACCAGTTAGTATTAAAATTTTCATACACTTTAACTTTATAAGCTTTCAACTTAGGACTTACGCAATCGGTGTCATTCCCGTGAAGCTTGTCCTCGCGAAGGCGGGGAACGGGAATCCAGGGCGTTAAAAAACGGCCAAATACTAGATTCCCGCCGTAGCTTGCCCTCGACCTGATCGGGGACGGGAATGACAGAAAAGGAAGAAATGCGTAAGTCCTACAATTATTTTCACAAACTGCGCTCCCCTATCAGACTCGTTCTTGAACCTATTTATACAACTCGCTATGCGTCCCGACGGCAAGTAAATAAAACCCGCCTGGCACCCGTTTATAGATAATACGGATATCGCCAGTAACATTGATGCTGCGGTATCCCTCGTATTCGCCAGAAAGTTTATGATTGTTCAGAGCGGGGTCAAATTCGCTCTGCTCTAACAGTGCAAGCCGCGCAAATCCTGTCGCTTGAATCTTTTTCTGGCATCGCCGAAAATGTCGGCGAAAACGCGCGGAGGGGAAAAACATGGTCAGCGCAAGTGTTCTTTCAACTCATCAAATGTAAACGGGCCAGGAACTTTGCCAGCATTCCATTCGCGTTCTGCTTCGCCGATAATTCGCTCCAAGTACTTAGTGGGCTTGTACGGCACGGAAAAAGAAATCTCTTTATCTCTTGCGAACTGGCGCAGAAAAGCGTTAATAATGGTGCCGAGTGGAAAACCAAGCTCTTCAGCGGCCTCTTGCGCTTCGCGCTTTATGGCCTTGTCGGTCTTTATGCTTAACATCGTCTTCATATGTGCCAAAGTATATACTATGGTATAGTTCTGTCAACAGCGTTACTAAAAACATCCGCGCGATGGCCGATGTGCCAATCCCACCAATACCGAAAAAGTGAACTGTTTTTATTTTTGAGAAATCCATACAGCTATCTTTTCTTATTCCACTCACCTCGTGAAATACCGGCCTGCCGAAGAATCTCCGAAACCAGTGCGGCGGAAATGTTCCCGGCATGCGGGTTCGGCACGCGCACTTTGAGTTCGCCTTTGCACATAAAAAGATGCCGGCCGCCGGAATACGGACCATCAAACCCTAGCTCACGGAGTCGACGGATGAGATGTCGCAGTGAAGTGCTTTTAGGCATGGGCAAATGCTCTGCGCCGGTCGGTATCCAGGCGAAATCCGGCAACGCGTTCACCATTGCGAATTTTAAGCACAAGCCAGTCCTCCAAGACCTCTTTAAGTTCAGTCCGGCAAGCTTCAAGCGTTTTGGCATTAGCCCAGACGCCGTGCAATTCCTTTATCTCCCCGAAATAAGTTTTGTCGCGGAGGATTTTGTACGAAGCGTTCTTAAGCTTTGACTCTATAAACGAGGAAATCATGTTGCCATCATAGCACACAATATGCCTCGGAGCAAAAACATCGCGCCTGTCCGCCTTTGGAGGGCGATAGCCGAAGTGCCAATACCGCCGATACCAATGAAGTGAACCGTTTTTATTGTTGAGAAATCAACATTCATAAGATTAATATCATAAAAAGCAGCCGAGTTTCCGCTCAACTGCTTAAAGTTCGCGACGATTGATCATCATGATTGCCTCCTGAAACGCTCGTAATAATCTTCGCTCTTCATCAGGACTAAGGAACCCTCCTCTTCTGAGCCCAAAAAGATCATCTATAATACACTTGATTCTGGCGTTGTAATAAAAATCCGAACGTCAGACCGGAACAAGAATCGAAAAATAGTAATTACAAGCTTCAGTGTAAGCATCTGCTGAATTTGTCCGAATCAATTCCACAACTTTTTCTAGTCGTTCATCCATAACATTTCTTTTCCGCGATAATTTGTGTGGTAGTGCTGGATTTATTATATATTAATTGGTGAGTTTGTCAATTATTTTGATAAAGTATTCCCCTTGGTCATATTCGTTTTTGAACCATTTTCCGAATGAGGCGAAGGCGGGCTTGCCTCGCCGAAGCATTATTTCAAATCTCTGATTAGGCGGACAAACTGCGTTCCCCTATCATATTCGTTTTTGAACCATTTTCCGAATGAGGCGAAGGCGGGAGAGAATAAGACAATATCGCCTTTCTTCGCGACCTTCATCGCTTCGTCAACGCATTGTTTGAGGGTTTCTTTTCGGGAGATAACAGCCCCCGTCCTCGCCGACTCGAACACCCCCTTTACTAAGGGGGAATTGAGGCCGGGAAATTCGGACAAAAGTTTGTCTGTCCCAGTTTCTTTCAGAAAAACCACCGCCTTGCAGTGCTTTGGAATCTCCGCGACCAGCTTGCTCATATTGAGTCCTTTGTCTGTTCCTCCGCAAATCAGAATTATTTTTCTATCTGTTTGGGATTTTGATATTGGGATTTGTTTATGATTGGGAATTTGTGATTTGGAATTTAATGCCCTCAGGGCCGCAATCGTCGCATCTGGCGTGGTTGCGTTGTTATCGTTGTAGATTTTTACGCCTTGAATGGTGCGCAGATACTCAAGCCGACCGGGGACGGGCTTGAAATTCTCAACTGCTTTCTGGATAACAACATCGGGAATCTTGAAATGTTTTGCTACCGCGATAGCGCAGGCGATATTTTCTAAGTTATGTCCGCCGAGGAGCGGGATTTTCCAATGAGAAGGGACATCAGCTGTCCGGGCAGTAACCAAGGTTCGCCCTTTTCCCAAGTTTAAAGTAGAACCCTTTCGGCCTCCGCGGTTCAACCTTCCCGCTTTCCAATCGGCGGGCAGATTTCCCGATGTAAAGTTGGGCCCCGCAGAGACAACCTGCTCTCCAGCAATGAGCACATCTCCTTTTTTCTGATACCTAAAAATTGCCGCTTTATCCTCAAAATACCGCTTGCGGTTTCCCTTGTAATAGAGGAGGTGGTCGTCAAGAAAAGTCGTGAAAACGGCAACCTGCGGAGATATCTTCGCGTCGTGGAATCCTTGTAATTGCCATGAATCGAGTTCGAGTACGACAATGTCGCCCGCGTGAACTTTCTCGAGAAGTGGTAACGTTGCTTCCGACAGTAGGTTTCCTCCCCTGTAAACCTTCGGTTTCTTTCTATTCTTAAATCTTAAATCATAAATCTTAAATCTTTCTTTTAGGATTTCGTATATCAACGCCGTTGTGGTGGATTTCCCGCGCGTGCCGGTGACACCGACAAGGATGATGCCTTTCGGCATGAGTTTCGCGAAGAGTGATGCGTCCATCTTAATAGGAATTTTATTTTTCCGAGCTTCGGCAATATAAGGAGAATCAAGCGGCACGCCGGCGGCTTTTAGAATAAAATCTCGTTTCCTGAAATCTTCTAGTTTATGACCGCCAAATGTATATCGTATATCCTTATATCTCTCCAGTTTCGCGAGCGACGGAGCGAGCGTCTTCTCATCCCGCAGGTCGGTAACAATAAGCTCGGCACCGTGTTCAGCAAGAAAAATTGCATCGCCAAGACCGCGACCAAGAAGCCCAAGGCCTATGACGGTAATTTTCTTTTTCTTAAAAAATTCTCTCCAATTTTTCATCTATTCTTTCTTCAAGAAATCCTCCAGAGCTTTTCCGGAAACATACACATCTAGGCTTTGGCCTCTATTGCTTGGATAATACGCGTGTACTTTCGTTATTTCTCCATTCTGATAAAGAACTCGTACAGAAGCTGGAGGAATACTACCTCTTTGGACATTCTCCATTTCAGGGCTGGAGCCTGAAAAATAAAGTTCCGTGGGGTCGTCATATCTGTTGCGAAATTCTCGGTGCAGCGCTTCAACTAAAAAATCTTTAAGGGCGCCGGCGCGCATGCCGGTTTCGTTTTTCCAACCTTCTTGCTGTTCTCTATTCTTGAAAGTCTCTGACATGATACTTATTGTTAATGATAAGATGTCTCTATTGTACCAAGCTCGCACCTATTTCCAAAACAAATGATATGGCACGCGCGGAGCGCGTGGTGGCTCTAAACTAAATCGTACGCTCGGAGAAAGCCCCACGCACTGGCGAGTACGCCAG